>JAFWZN010000104.1 GCA_017522345.1 Clostridia bacterium
ACGATGGCGAATGAATTTTTCGTCAGATGCAATTGCAAAAATCGAAGGTTTACTGGAGGTAAATCGAGATTTTTGCGAGCAGCAGATGGCGGAAAAGGCATCGCCAGCGTCGCCGCCGAATAAATCAGCGTTTACTCAAGGAGAAGGCTTTTGGACGCCGCACGAATTCCTTTAAAAGAAAGCATTTGCGCATACGCTTATATAATATGGAAGGCTTACTTCATCTTCCACTCGGAAAGCTTTTCGCCCTTTACCATGAAAGCCCTTTTCGCGATGCTTGCCATCGGGTCGTCGGAATGGGAATCGGAGTAGAAGTCTTCAATTTCCATCCCCGGGAATTCCTTTCTAAAGCGCATGACCTTCTCCTGTCCGTGGCAGTTGGGGCCGAAATACTTGCCTGTCTTAAAATCCACGGGCGAAGCGATCAGGTATTTGATTCCGAGCTTCTCGATCATGGGGCGCACGATGAATTCGGGCGATGCCGAGGCAATGAGGTCGTCCTCCCTGCGCGTTTCAAAATAGAATTTCTTGATGCGGCATTCGTTTTTTGCCCAATAGTCAGACAGCATTTTTTCGGGATTTTTAAGGTCGGTCAGAAATGCAAACATGTGCTCCTTGAATTTCTGCTTGTTCTTTTTTAGCAGAAACGCCGCCTCAAACGCAAGGCGCGGAAGCCGCAAAAACATCTTCGGCGTTCTTAAAAGGCAGTACACGTAAAAACGGGCGGTGGAATCGCCGTCAAAAATGGTTTTATCAAAATCATATGCGTTCATACTGTCACCTCGGTTTGTATGTTCAACGCGCGTATGCGAAATTCCTTCATTTATTCATAAGGAGGCGAGAAATTTGCTTCTTGATCTTTTTTCCAATCCTACGGACGCCCTTCTGTCCCTGCTTGTATCGCTTCCGGGCATTTTTCTTGCGCTCAGCGCTCACGAAGCTGCGCACGGCTGGATGGCGTATAAATGCGGCGATCCGACGGCTAAAATGATGGGCAGAATCACGCTCAACCCCTTAAAGCATTTGGATCCCGTCGGTTTTTTGTGCATGCTGTTTGCAGGCTTCGGCTGGGCGCGTCCCGTGCCGGTCAACCCCAACAATTTCAGAAATTACAGAAGAGACGACTTGAAGGTGTCTCTTGCCGGCATCACGGCGAACCTCATTTTGTTTGTTATCGGCTTTATGCTGATTGCGGGCACGGTAACCTATGCGTATGCGTCCCTTCCCGAATTTGATTCGATGGACGCGTATATCGAATATCTGGATCAAAACGATCTTACAAGCGAAGACGGCGTCGCGCGTGAAAACATAAACGCCGTATGGAAAGACGACGGGGATACGCTTGTTGCGCTCATTCCCGCCGGAGAAAACGCCTATGCCGCCGGCAATCTGGGCGCCAAAACCGTTTATTACACCTTCATGCCCGAAAGGATTTTTTCGGACAGCTCGATGTCCGCGGGCTATTTTCTCGTGTCGAATCTCTGGGGAAAGACGGGCGAAATTGCCTTTCAGATGCTTCTTTCCTTTGTATTTCTGAATCTCGCCCTCGCGGCGTTCAACTTAATTCCCCTTCCGCCGCTGGACGGATACCATGTTTTGAACGACCTTGTGCTGAAGCGCCCCCTGTTTGCCGATTATAAGGCGCAGCGCACGGGCTCGGGCATCCTTTTCGCGCTGATCATTCTCGGCAATTTTTCGCCCCGGCTGGACGTGATTTCAATCGCCATCAATTTTGTGCGCACAAATATCATGGGCGCGTTCACCTCCCTCTGGCAAATGCTTTTAGGGGTTTTCAACATTATCTAATGGGCGGGACGATATGGCATACGTTGTAGATCTTAAAAGATACGAATATTCCGGGCCGCTGGATTTGCTTTTGGATATGATTTCGCATGCGAAGATTGATATAAAGGATATCTTTATTTCCGAAATCACCGAGCAGTATCTGGATTCGATGAGCCAATTGAATGATCTTGACATGGACAGCGCGAGCGAATTTCTTCAGATGGCTGCCACGCTTCTTGAAATCAAGTCGCGCGCGCTTCTGCCAAAGCCGCAGGTTCAGGAGAACCCGGACGAGGAAAGCCCGGAGGAAGCGCTGATCAGACAATTGGAGGAATATAAGCGGTTCAAGGAAATCTCGCAGGAAATGAAGCAATTGGAGGAGGAAGCCAAAAACCTCTTAACCAAGCTTCCCGAAGAATACCCCCTTCCGCCGCCCACGATCGAGCTGACGGGCCTTACGCTCGCCGGCCTCACCAAAGCCTTCGCGCGCGTGCTCAGACGCCTTGAGGAGCAGGCGGAAAACGAGCAGTTTGAAAAATTCTCTAAGGCCGAAATGCGAAGAGAGGTCTTCACCGTCGGCCAATGCATGGCGCGCATTCAAAAGCGCATCAAATCGGGCCCGGTCAATTTCTTCTCGCTCTTTGAGGACGCGCCTTCCAAGGACGAAGTCATCACGGTTTTTCTGGCGCTTTTAGAGCTTTTAAAGCTCAACAAAGCCCGCGCCGAACAAAAAAGCGAATATGAGGATATTGTCATTTCGCAGGCTGCGTAGGAAAATAAAAACCAAACCGATACGGAGGAAACATCTATGTCTGACAAGATTCTTTCCATGGCAAGGCAGTGGCTTTCCGATCACAAGAACGAAATGATTTCGGATTTAAAAGATTTTGTCCGTATTCGCTCGGTCAGCCGCGCGGATCTGGCGGAAGACGGCGCGCCCTTTGGAGCAGAATGCCGCAATATGCTTAACTACGCGCTTTTAAGGGGCGAAAAATACGGCTTTCAGACGTTAAACGCCGACGGCTATTATGGAAAAATCATGTTTGGGGACGACGATCATTCCATCGGCATGATCGCGCATCTGGACGTTGTGCCCGAGGGCGTCAATTGGATTCATCCGCCGTATGAGGGCGTGGTCGAGGGCGATTTCCTGTTCGGGCGCGGCGCGTCGGACAACAAGGGCAGCGCGATTGCGTGTTTGTATGTGATGCGCATGATAAAGGAAATGAATCTTCCCGTAAAGCACGGCCTTCGCCTGATTCTGGGCTGCTCGGAAGAAACCGGCATGCAGGATATGGATGCATACAACGCGCGCGAGAAAGCCTCGGTTGTAACGCTCGTTCCGGACGCGGCCTTCCCGGTGAATTATGCGCAAAAAGGGTCGCTTACGGCGCATGCGCAAATCGAACTCGGAGAGGACGTTTTGTCCTTTGACGGCGGCGAAGTGGACAATATGGTTCCGCCGGTTGCCGAGTGCGTTTTAAATAAAGAATTTGATTGCGTCCAAAAGGCGCTTGTGGATAAAAATCTCCTTTCCGAAAAGATCGAATTGGTTTTAAAAAACGCAAAGCCCTGCGTCGTCGCGCACGGCGTTGCTTCCCATGCGGCCAGTCCTGAAAACGGCGTGAGCGCGATTCACATGCTGGCGGACGCGATTCTGGAAGCTGGCATCGTCAAGGGACAGAGCGAAAAAGCGCTTTCAGCCATCCGCTTTATTTCTCAGGGCTTCTACGGCGAGCATGCGGGCGTCGCCTGCGAGGACGAGGACACGGGCAAGACCACGATGGTTATCGGCATTGCAAGAACCCATGAAGACAGGGTAGAGGTTCACGCGGACTGCCGCCTGTCCATCAAGGCGAATCTTGATAAGGACACAAAAAACATGACCCGCGCCATGGAAAATGCAGGCTTCACCGTGACGCTCATGGAGACGACCAAGCCCGTTTACATCCCGAAGGATCATCCGATGGTGACGGCGCTTCAAAACGCATACCGCGAAATCACGGGAGACGACGCGCCCGCCTACACAATGGGCGGCGGTACGTATTCCAGATGCTTAAAAAACGCTATTACCTTCGGCCTCGGCATGCGCGCATTCAGCGCCCGCCCCGAGAATTTGCCCCAAGGTCACGGCAGCGCGCATGCGCCGGACGAATATCAGAATATCACCGCGCTTTTTGAAAGCACGCTGGTGTTTTTAAGCTCGGTATTGAAGCTGGATAAAATCATTTAGACGATATTCCGAAAAACGGAACGAAAAAAACCTCCCCTGCGATGGAGACGCTGGGTTCATCTCCGCAGGGGGGTTCCGTTTTATGTTCTTTAAAATGAGCAGAAATTAATCGGTGGCGCCGCTGTGTCAGTTTTCTGCTGTTTAATTGTGTAAAAATTAGTATAAATTCAGCCATCGCGCACAAAAAAATATGCATTCTTGCTAAAAATGATAAAAAAAATAGAAAATACGTCTTTACAAACGGGTACATGAGTGCTATAATGAAGCATAACTCCTGCTTAAGGGACGCCTGAGTCGGGAGTTTTTCCCATCGGCGCATACCTTTCGTGCCGGTTAATTCGGAGAGGAGATGGCTGAATTGGTCAAAAAAGCTAAGGCTGTTAAGGTCAGCAAAACCGGCGCAGAGAGCACGGGTTCGTCTTTTGACAACCTTGAGTTGTTCCTTCTGCACCTTCCCACCACGCTCTGGTATCTGATTTTCTGCTACGCGCCGATGTTCGGTATTGTAATTTCGTTCTTCGATTACAATGTCGCACCCGGTAAGGGCTTCCTGTACAGCCTGTTTGTCAACAGCAGCTGGAACGGCGTCGGAAACTTCAAGTTTCTGTTTGAATCCATCTATTTCGAGCCTATGATTCGAAATACGCTGGTTTACAATTCCATCTTCATTGTTCTGGGCGTTCTGATTCCCGTAACGCTGGCGATCATTATTTCGGAATTGTATTCCAAGCGCCTTGCTAAGGTTTGCCAGACGGCGATGTTCCTTCCGCACTTCCTGAGCTGGGTAGTTATCGGATACTTCGTATTCGCGTTCTTCTCTCAGGATGCCGGCCTCGTAAATAACATTGCTAAGTCGATCGGCGTTGGAGATCCCAAGCACAACTGGTACAACGATGTCGGTTTCTGGAAATGGTTCCTTGTCTTCCTCAATCAGTGGAAGGGCATGGGCTACGGCATGGTCGTTTACATGGCTTCCATCAGCGGCATTGATCAGGAAATGTACGAAGCGGCGCTCATTGACGGCGCTTCCAAGTGGCAGCAGACGAGATTCATCACGATTCCCATGCTTCGCCCCATCGTTTCCATCATGTTCATCATGGCCATCGGCAACATCTTCCGCAGTGATTTCGGTCTGTTCTATCAGGCGACCCGTAACTCCGGACCGCTTACCGATATTACTCAGACCATCGACGTTTATGTATACAAAGCGTTGATTGACAAGCCCAATATCAACCTTTCCGCTCCCGCTGCGCTGATTCAGTCTGTCTGCGGATGCATCACAATTGTTCTTGCGAACATTGTAGTCAAAAAGATTGATCCTGAAGCGGGTCTGTTCTGATCATCGGATGGAAAGGAGATAAGACAATGGCTAAACAACCCAAAGCGAAAACTGCTACGCTTAAATATCTTCGCGTGCATCCGGTTACAAACGTTTGCTTCAGCGCGATTTTCATCTTCCTTGCGCTTTTGTGCTTCATGCCCGCGCTTCTGGTTCTGATCGTATCTCTTTCATCTGAAAGCTCGGTACTCAGCAAGGGATACAGCTACTTTCCGGCTGAATGGAGCCTTGCCAGCTATAAGTACCTGCTTCAGCAGAGCGGCTATATCGGTCGTGCGTTCATGAACTCCATCGGCATTACGGTAATCGGTACTCTCATCGGTCTGATTATGTGTTCCACGATGGGCTACTCCATTTCCCGTTCGAACTATCGTCTGAAGGGCTTCTTCACCTGGTTCATCTTCATCCCCATGCTCTTCTCGGGCGGTCTGGTCGCATCTTATGTAATCAACACCCAGATCCTGGGTCTTAAAAACACCTACTGGTCGCTGATTCTTCCGATGTGCTGTTCCTCGTTCTATGTCATCATCATGAGAACGTTCTTCCAGACCACTGTTCCCGATGCGATTATCGAATCGGCCAAGATCGACGGTGCAAGACAGGTCAGAATTTTCCTCCAGATTGTTTTGCCCATTTCTCTTCCGTCCATTGCAACCATCGGCCTTTTCTACACCTTTGCCTACTGGAACGACTGGATGCTCGCCAAGTACTATCTGAACACCAACGCGCAGGAGAAGTTCCCGCTGCAGTACGTTTTGATTACGCTTGAAAACAACATCCAGTTCCTGACCCGCAACAGCCAGTTCCTGGGCACGGATGCCGCCGCCGATCTGCCTTCCGAAACCGTTCGAATGGCGATGGTTATGGTTGCGGTTATCCCGATCGCATGCTCCTATCCCTTCTTCCAGAAGTATTTCATTTCCGGTCTTACGATCGGCGCTGTAAAGGGATAATCTGATTCCACGGTTATAGCGGTAATAAATACCGTTGTAATAATAAAAAAGGAGGGTTTCCATTATGAAGAAACTCATGTCTCTCATTCTGGTAGTTATGATGGCCCTTTCTTTCAGCGTTATCGCTGAAGAAGAAGTTATCAAGCTGACCTGGGCCTGCGGCACCGGCGGCGTCGCTCCCATCGACAACGCAATCGTTGTTGAAGCGCTCAACGAGATCAGCCGTGAAAAGATCGGCGTTGAAGTAGAATATGTCTATTTCGACGGCACCCAGATCCAGAATGAAATCGAAGCCGGCGCTCTGTACGACATCTATTTCACCTGCTCCTGGTACAACGAGACCAACGGCGCCATCAGCAATGGCCTGTTCGCCAACATCGCTCCCGTTCTCAAGGACTATCCCGGTGTTTACAACGCGATGGCTCCTGAAATCTGGGATCTCGTAACCACTCCCGATGGCGCTATCTACACCATCCCCAACAGAAAAGACTACGCCATCATCAACTACTTCACCTATCCCGTAGAGAAGGCTAAGGAACTCGGCTACGAGTTCGGTGAGAAGATCGAATCCTGGGATGAGATGACTGACTTCCTCGTTGACTGGAAAGCCACCATCAGCGAAAACGAATATCCCGTTATGCTCGGCGGCGCTGTCCGCGGCATGGATTCTTCCTTCGACTTCATCAACCGTGATGTAAAGATCGGCTGCGTATACGGCACCACCGAAGTTATCTCCCTGTTTGATGATCCCACCTTCAAGAAGGAACTCCAGATTCTCGCTGACTGGTACGAGCTCGGCCTCATCAATCCCGATGCCCCCACCATGACCGAGAATGCTATCGACACCAAGCTCTTCCGTCTTGACTCCGTTCAGGCGTGGCCCGGCTACAGCTACTCTGCGTCCAACGGCTACGAGACCGGCATGATCCGTTACTTCGGCCCCGGCGTCTCCAAGGACGGCGTACAGGGTTCCATGAACGCGATCTCCAAGGCTCTTGAAAACGATCCCGAGAAGCTTGACGCTGCTATGAAGCTCTTCGAGCTCATCTTCACCGATCAGCTCTACAAGGATACCCTCCGCTACGGCAAGCAGGGCTATCACTGGGACTATGCCACCGAAGAGGACACCTCCATTGAAGAATACATCGGCAAGGTTGTTGTCCGCAAGGAAGGCGCTTCTGACAACTATGCTCCCTGGGCTTTCGCTCAGCCCGACTACTTCGGAACTTCCTTCAATGCTTCCGAGGATAATCTCTCTGGCAAGACCGAACTCGTTCTCGACCAGTATGAAATGTACTTCGATCTGATCGCCAAGGAGCCCGTAACCTCTGCTATGGGCGCTTTCACCTGGGACTTCTCCAAGTGGGATGCTAAGATCGCTGAGCTCAAGAACATCTACTCCGAGTACTATTCCTCTGTTGCTACCGGCGCTATCGACATCGATGACGTTTATGACGAGATGATGGAGAAGCTGAACGCTGCTGGCCTGCAGGAAATGATCGACGATGCTCAGGAACAGCTCGATGCTTACCTCGGAAAGTAATTTGAGAAAGTAATCTAAATTACAATCTGATCTAAAAGAGGCCGCCGCACGAAAGTGCGGCGGTTTTCTGTTGGAGAAAGATCTGCTGAAGAAGAAAATCTAAGACAGGGACTTCAGCGATTAGACGATAAATCAAAATCGGAATTGAAAAGATTGAATAATGAAGGAATGAATGTGAAAGGTCGATAGTTTTTTTTCAGCGCTTAACCTAAGTGAAAATACTTTACGCGCGGGACGGGAACCCGTCCCCTACGGCATAATCAGACGTTATTTTGATAGATTATACGTTTCGTTTTACCCGTAGGAGATGCGTTTCGCCTCCCGCGCATTGCCTTGTGATAAATCCATTTTAGCTTCAATAGATTACCGGCAAGCGATAGGCGTCAGCTATTCTGCCGGAAGTTCCCGTATAAAATGTTTTAATGCAGGGTTTGCGTCGCTTTTTCGCCAGACGACCAGAATCTCTTCTGTTTCGCTTTCGCCCGAAAGAGGAACGAAAACGATGTTTTCCGTGCCGACGTCCCATGAATGCGTGTATTCCGGGACGATTGAAATGCCTTCCTCGGCTGCGACCATCATCAGAATGCTTTCAATGTCGTTTGAACGCAGGATGATGTTGGGCTGATAGCCTGCTTTTTGGTAAAGATGGATATAGAACGCGTCGCCGAAGGAATCGCCGGTGCCGGAGGGTGACATGAAAAGAATGTTTTCTTGTTTCAGATCCTTTCGGGTCAGTTCCTTTTTCCTTGCCAGCGGGTGATTTGCGTACAGCGCGACTCTGAGAGGAACGCGTTCCATTACGCGGATTTCAAGCGCCTCCTCCATGCGCAAATTGGTGCTGTCCCATGTGAAAATAACGTCGTATTCACCCTTGATAAGCCCTGCCGCCAGCATATCGGTATCGCAGCGGTAGCATGAAATCAAGACGTTTGGATATTCCTGATGAAATGTACGAAGGTACTTCGGAAGGTCGCTGTGCTCATAGCCTTTGGTAAAGCCAAGGCGCAGTTCGCCCTCGAGGCCCGTTGTGGCTTCCCGGGTTTTGAGAAGCGCAGCGTCTGTTTTTGCGAGGATTTCGCGCGCTTCCTTTAAAAAAACCTTGCCCGCCGGAGTCAAGGAGACGGGACGGCTGTTTCTGTTAAAAAGCTTTGCGCCGATGTTTTCTTCCAAAGCTTGAATCTGTTGTGTGATTGCGGTTTGAGAAATAAAGTGATTGGCGGCTGCTTTCGTGAAGTTTCCGGCTTCCGCCACGGACACGAAATAACGAAGCTGATTCAGATTCATTAGATTCACTCCAATAATAAGATAAACTTATTATAGCATGCGGAATATGAATTTGCAATTCGGAATATTGTGGTGTATAATAAGCTTATTCAATCGAAAAGAAAATGCGTTTGAGCAGAAAGAGTAGCCGGGAGAAAGCCTAAGAGAAATGCCGGTTGGTGCAAGGCATGGCGGAGAAACGTGTGAAGTTCATTCTGCGAGCGGTGTGTTGAAAAAAAGTAGGCGCAACGGGTGCGACCGTTATATCGCTAAGACTTTTAAATCCGGGCTTGTTTTCGGATGCGAAGCCTGATAAGGCGCATATTGCAAAGTGTGCGCAAAGCAGAGTGGTAACACGATTTTTCGTCCCTGTATTCGTAAGAGTACAGGGATTTTTGATTGCTTTCGTCATCCGAATGGATGAATCATAAAAGATATTTCATTAAGGAGAGATATTTATGGGACGCTATTATCAGCCGGAAATTGAGTGCGCATCCGTTGAAACCTTGAAAAAAATGCAGGACGAGCGATTGGTGAAGCAGGTTCGGCATGTTTGGGAGAATGTTCCGTATTATAGAGAAAAGATGGATCAAAAGGGCGTGACGCCCGAGGATATTAAGGGCACGGAGGATCTTCACAAGCTGCCCTTCTTAACCAAGGAAGATCTTCGCCTCGCCTACCCCTACGGCCTTATGGGCAAGCCCCTGAAGGATTGCGTTCGCATCCAGTCCACTTCCGGAACGACGGGCAAACGCGTCGTTGCGTTTTACACGCAGCATGATATCGATCTTTGGGAAGACTGCTGCGCCCGCGCGATCGTAGCTGCCGGCGGAACGGATGAAGACGTATGTCAGGTATCTTACGGCTACGGCCTGTTTACCGGCGGCCCCGGCTTAAACGGCGGAAGCCACAAGGTTGGCTGCTTAACGATCCCGACCTCCTCCGGCAACACCGAAAGACAAATCATGTTTATTCAGGACCTTCAATCGACGATTCTGTGCTGCACGCCCTCCTATGCTGCATATCTTGGCGAAACCATGAAGGAAATGGGCTTGACGCCCGATCAGATTCCGCTCAAGGCCGGTATCTTCGGCGCGGAAGCGTGGAGCGAAGAAATGCGTCAGGATATCCAGAATACGCTGGGCATCAAGGCGTATGACATCTATGGCTTGACCGAGCTTTCCGGCCCCGGCGTATCGTTTGAATGCTCGGAGCAGACGGGCATGCATATCAATGAGGATCACTTCATCGCGGAAATTATCGATCCCAATACCGGCGAAGTGCTGCCTGAGGGCACGAAGGGCGAGCTCGTATTCACATCCTTAACCAAGGAAGCGTTCCCGCTGCTTCGCTACCGCACGCGCGACATCTGCGTGCTTTCCCGCAAAAAGTGCTCCTGCGGCCGCACCTTCATCAAAATGGCCAAGCCCATGGGCAGAAGCGACGACATGCTGATCATCCGCGGTGTAAACGTGTTCCCCTCGCAGATTGAGGCGGTTTTGATCAATTCCGGCTATCCGGCTAATTATCAGATTATCGTCGACCGCGTGAAAAACAGCGACACTTTGGATGTGCAGGTCGAAATGACGCCTGAAATGTTCACGGACAACATGGGAGAAATCAAAAAGCGTCAATCGGCGCTGGAGGCAGGCATGCGCTCCATGCTCGGCATTTCCGCAAAGGTCGTTCTGGTCGCGCCCAAGACCATCGCCCGAAGCGAAGGAAAAGCCGTTCGCGTGATCGACAAGCGCAAGATTTAAGATGGAGGGAAAGAATATGACGCTTAATCAGATTTCTGTATTTGTTGAAAATAAGCCGGGCAAGCTCCAGCTTCTGACGGATGCGCTTGCGAAAAACAATATCAACATGCGAGCGCTGTCGCTTGCGGAAACATCCGAATTCGGCATCGTCAGGATTATTGTGGACGATCTTGAAAAAACCTCCGCTGTTCTTTCGGAGGAAGGCTTTGTATACACGATTGCAAAGGTGCTGGGCGTGGCCATCCCCGATGAACCCGGCGGACTCAACCGCGTGCTCAGCATGCTTTCGGAAAAAGGCATGAACATAGAATACATGTACGCATTTTTAGGCGGAAGGGACGCGGAACACGCCTATATGATTTTCCGCGTGCAGGATCCGGACGCCGCGGTGTTGGCGCTGATGTCGAAAGGGGTAGATTGTTTAGAACAGGAGAATCTGGCGAAGATTTAAGATACGTGTGAAAACGAGGGGTTGTTGCAAATAAGGCGCGCAGCAGCTCCTTTTTTATGCCTTTCTCTGCCAATCTTCCCCTTGACGAACGGGCAAAAACCGTGTAAACTGAAGTATCATTTTCCACGAAAAGAGGTTTTTATCGTGATCGGCGAATTTGAAATGACGATTTTGGAGATTCTGGCGGAGGACGCGAGGACTGATATAGAAAAAATTGCCATTATGACCGGCAAAACGGCCGGGGAAGTTGAGACGGCAATTGCAAACCTTGAAAAGGAGCGCATTCTTCTTAAATATCCGGCCATGATCAACTGGGATCGCGTGCGCGAGGACGTAGTGCAGGCGCTGATTGAGGTGCGCGTAACGCCGCAGAGAGACGAGGGCTTTGACGCGATTGCAGAGAAGATTTACCGCTTTGATGAGGTTAAAAGCGTATATCTCATGAGCGGCGCGTATGATTTGCTTGTCATCGTCGAGGGCGCGAACATCAAGCAGCTGGCGATTTTTGTCGGCGAAAAGCTTTCCACTCTTGAAAACGTGCTTTCCACGGCTACGCATTTCGTGCTCAAAAAATATAAGCAGGACGGCGTAATTATGGAAAAAGGCGCGGAAGACAATAGATTGCAGGTGAGCCCGTGAATTACGAGAAAGTTTTGTGCGAACGCATCAAAAATGTGCCGCCCTCCGGCATAAGGAAATTTTTCGATATCGTCAGCGAAATGAAGGACGTGATTTCGCTGGGCGTGGGCGAGCCGGACTTTACGACGCCGTGGCGCTATTCCGACGCGGCGATTTATTCCCTGCGCTCGGGACACACGCACTATACGTCCAACCGAGGCCTTAAGGAGCTCACAAAGCTCATTTCAGAGTACGAAGCCCGTTTCGGCGTAAATTATGATCCGAACAGCGAAATCATGGTCACGGTCGGCGCGAGCGAGGGGATCGACCTTGCCATGCGCGCGCTGATCGAGCCGGGCGACGAGATTCTCGTGCCCGATCCGAGCTATGTTTCCTATATGCCGTGCATCACCTTCGCCGGCGGAAAATGCGTGCCCGTTCCGACGAGCGCGGAAAACGGCTTCAAATTTACGGGCGAAATGGTGAAAAAATACATAACGCCCAAAACCAAGGCCATCATTTTTCCTTATCCCAATAATCCGACCGGCGGCGTGATGACGAAGGAGGACATGGAGGACTTTGCCTCCGCCGTCAGGGATACCGATATCGTTGTAATTGCCGACGAAATTTATGCGGAGCTCAATTATCTGCCCACACGCCATGTCGCGCTGGCCTCGATTCCCGGCATGCGGGAAAGAACGATTACCTTAAACGGCTTTTCCAAGGCCTTTGCCATGACCGGCTGGCGCATGGGTTATGCCTGCGCGCCCAAGGAAATTCTGAACGTTATGCTGCGCATTCACCAGTACACCATCATGTGCGCGCCGACTGCCGGACAGTACGCCGCGATTGAAGCGCTGAAAAGCGGCCTTGAAAACGACTTCCCGGATGTGAAGCGGATGGTCGGTCAGTACGACAGGCGCAGGAGAATCATTGTGGACGGTCTTCGCAGGGCCGGTCTTCCTACGCACGAGCCGCTGGGCGCGTTCTACGCCTTTGCGAATATCACGCCTACCGGCATGGACAGTCAGACCTTCTGCGTAAAGCTTCTTGAAGAGGAAAAGGTCGCCTGCGTTCCGGGCGACGCGTTCGGCGAAACCGGAAACGGATTCGTTCGCTGCTCCTATGCTTCGTCTATGGAAAACATTATTGAAGCCGTCAAACGCATACAGGCGTTTACGAAGCGGCATGGGTTATAAACGATTGCGGGGCGGAGAATCCGTTCCGCATTTTCGTTTTTCATGAATAAATTAACAGAAACACTTGCGTAAGAAAATTGGCAAAATGGTATAATTGAAGCTAAATTATAAGAAGGAGGAGTCCGGCTATGGAAATGACGGAAAAACGCGCGTCAAACTTTATCGAAGAATTTATCGAGGAGGACCTTGCGCAGGGACGGTTTGATCATGTGAAAACTCGCTTTCCGCCGGAGCCGAACGGATATCTGCATATCGGCCACGTGAAGGCGCTGTGCATTGATTTCGGCATCGCCCAAAAATACGGCGGAAAATGCAACCTTCGCTTTGACGACACCAACCCGGCGAAGGAAGATACCGTATTCGTCGATGGCATCCAGCGCGACATTGAGTGGCTTGGCTTTAAATGGGATCAGCTTCATTTTGCCAGCGATTTCTTCCCGCGTCTTTATGAAATCGCATGCGATCTGATTAAAAAGGGACTCGCGTATGTCGACGATCAGACCCCCGAAGAGATGCGCATAAACCGCGGCACGCTCGTTAAACCCGGCGTGAACAGCCCCTATCGCGACAGATCCGTCGAGGAAAACTTAGACCTTTTCCGCCGCATGAAGGAAGGCGAGTTTGCCGACGGCTCGAGAGTTTTAAGAGCCAAGATCGACATGTCTTCGCCCAACGTTCTGATGCGCGACCCCACCATCTATCGCATTAAGCGTTGCCACCACCACAAAACCGGCGACGACTGGTGCATCTATCCGATGTACGATTTCCAGCATCCCATTCAGGACGCCATTGAGGGCATCACGCACTCTTTGTGCTCTCTGGAATACGAAATCCATCGTCCCCTGTACGATTGGATGGTTCAGAACACCGGCTTTGCACAGCCCCCGCGCCAGATTGAGTTTGCGCGTCTCAACATCACCAGAACGGTCATGAGCAAGCGCTACCTCCGCCGTCTGGTTGAGGAAGGCTATGTATCCGGCTGGGACGACCCCAGAATGCCCACGCTTGTCGGCATGAGAAGGCGCGGTTATCCCGTGGAAGCCATCCACGATTTCCTCGCCCGCGTCGGCGTCGCCAAGGCGGATTCTACGGTGGACGGCGCGCTTCTGGAAGCCTGCGTCCGCGAAGCGCTGGGCAACACCGCGCCGCGCGGCATGGCGGTTTTAAATCCCCTGAAGGTCACCTTCTCCAACTGGGAAGAGGGCAAGGTGGACGAAATCACCATCGAAAATCACCCCGATCATCCGGAAATGGGCGAAAGAAAACTGCATTTTGCCAAGACTGTTTATATTGAGCAGGAAGACTTCATGATGGATCCTCCGAAAAAGTTCTTCCGCCTGGCGCCCGGCCGCGAAGTTCGCCTGAAGGGCGCGTATATCATCAAGTGCGAAGAAGCGGTTTTGGACGAAAACGGAAACGTTAAAGAGCTCGTCTGCACTGTGGATCTCGATTCCCGCTCCGGCTCTGAGGGCGCAAACCGCAAGGTCAAAGGCACGCTCCATTGGCTGAGCGAATTGGACGCCGTTGACGCCGAGTGCCGTTTGTACGAGCCCATCATGAACGATGAAGAGGCCGAGGAAGTGGTTGTCGCCGAAAATGAGGACGGCGAAGTCGAGGAAGCCTCCGCGAAGGACTTTATCGACAGGCTCAATCCCGACTCTCTGAAGGTTTTGGAAAACTGCCTTGTTGAAAAAACCATTGCTGAGGCAGGCGTCGGCGACCGATTCCAATTCCTGCGCATGGGTTACTTTGCCAAGGATCCCGATTCCGAAAAGGGCAAGCCTGTGTTCAATCGCGTGGTTCCGCTCAAGGACAGCTGGGCCAAGGCTGCGAAGAACGGATAAAGAGCTTTGCATGCAGGTACCGCCGCTTCATCATGCGGCGGTATTTACGCATTATTAACAATATATACTTTTTGGAAACCGATTTCAAGTTGTAAAAACGATGATATGGTAGTATAATATTGTCGTACATACACGATAAATAATATGGAGGGAAATCACCATGAAAAAGTCAGTAATGCGCATGTTTTCCGTGCTGCTGGCGCTTGTCATGCTGCTTGGTATGACTGCCACGGCGGAAGTCACCCGGATTACCTTTGACCTGAACGGCTTTGACGGAACGAAGCTGGACGGCATTCTGTCCATCGGCTATGACGAGGACGGCTGCGAGCAGTATTCTTTTGTCAATTCCATGCTCGGCAAGTTTGTTCTTCAGTCTGACGGAAACGATCTCGTTTTCGGCGCTGACCAGATGGGCTATTATGCAATCAGCGCGGAGGATCTGACCGAAGCAATCAACATCATCATTTCTTCGGCTGTTTACGGCCAGGCGGGCGATGAGTTCACGGACATGATGAACTACTTCAACAGCTATGCCTATCAGCAGGATATTCAGGTTGTTTCCGAGCTTCTGGCAAACGAAGTCAACCGCATCGCTTCTATCGCGGCTCAGATGGGCCTTGTTGCGATTTACGAAAACGGCGATCTTGAAATCTCCGCGAATGTCGAGAAGATTTTTGCTTTGATCGGCGCTTACCTTGAGAGCCTCTCCGAGGATACCGATGTTCTGAATGCATTTGCAGACCTCGGCATCTTCCCCGTTCTTGATATTCCCATGGCGGAATATGCCTCCGAGCTTCCTGTGATTCTGAAGGACGCGGCGGATCAGGTTAAAGCGGCTGCCGACGAAATCAAGGAACAGATGGACGGCGGTCTTGAGCTGTACGTTTCTGCGGAAACCGGCGTTATGACCGGCAAGTACTATACCAAGGCCATGTATATGGGCGAAGTTGTTAACTCTATGACCGAAACCTTTACCTTCTCTGACGGCGCTTTGGAGATGGAAACGGTCACCGTTGTTAACGGCGGCGAAATCAGGGAAGCCTTCATGGTAAGCGAAAATGCCTTCTCCTACGAGCTGAGCGCGGAAGCTGAAGGCCAGAGCGCCCGTGCGGCAATTAATCTGGATCAGAACGGCATCGTTGCTGAAGCGGTTGCCGATACCAAAGAGATCTCCGGCGAAGGCAAGATCGTTGTGAACGCCAATGGCATCGACGGCAAGTGGGATTTCGCAGGCGACAATGCAAACTTCAACGGCAACATCGACTTTGATCCTGCAAGCGAGAACTTCAATTTCAAGGTAAACTACGCCAACCGTTACGAAAGCTTCAAGGCCAATGTTGAAATCGAGGATGGCGAGCTGTACGCCACTATGACTAAGGTCGCGGACGGCAAGGTTCTTGCGGACTTCACCATCTCCGGCTCCGGCATCTATCGCATCAAGGGCACCTGGGTCGCCGGCTATAACAGCAACGCGCTGGACGCTACCCTTCGCGTGACGAACACCGGCGTTAAGCTGGAAGGCGATCTGCAGGTTGGATCTTCCGGTTCCTACACCTTCTTCTATGAAAACAACACGGCGGATAAGCGCATTACTTATTTCATCGCCTTTGTGGATGGAACGAGAAGGGACAGCTTAGAAATCAACCTGTATTCCACCGCTTATGGCAATAGAGTCTCCGTAAGCGCCGTCTCCAAGAACGACTACGAATCCATGACCGTCAGCGCAGCTGCCGAAACCAACATGGCGACCGGCGTTGTCAGCGGTGAGTTCGCATTTGATAACGGCTACAACAGACAGGCTGGCGTCTTTAGCATCGGCGAAGACGGCCTTGAAATCAAGTTCTCCGACAGCGAGATGACCTACAGAATCTATGCCGAGGGCGAAGCCACCGCTACCGGCACGGCCATCAAGGCGGGTCTTTCCGGCGCGCAGAATTCCGAGCCCGAAAACGTCATGGATGCGATCCTGTTCATCCTGAACCTCAATAATGACATGACCTTTGAAGCGCTTCTCAACACCATGATGGGTTACTACGCGGAAGCTTCCTTCAATGGTCAGGCGTTCAAGCTCGACGTAACTGCAAACGGCGAAACCTTCACCTTTGAAGGAAAGCCTGTCGCCACCGACAACGCCCAGTACCTTGAGTTCACCGGCTCTGTTTCCGGTATGCCCTTCGAAGCCCGCATCGGCATGAAGGCGGAAGCCGGAACTGAGATGTGTCTGTTTGCCGAAGCGTTCGTAGACTACGAGAAGGCGCTCGATGTTGAAGTACACCTCATCGAAAACGGAAACGAAATTGCTGTTGAAGTTCTCGGCGATTCTCTGAGCATCGAAGGCGAAAAGGTTGTCGTCAAGGCTGGCGTGATCATCGAAAGCAATGAAACTGTCCGTTTCTTCGGCGAAGTGACCGGTGAGGATCCCTCTCACAAGGTAGGCGCATATCTGCCTATTACCTACATCGCCAATGAAAACGGTCAGTCCGTATCCGCTTCTCTGACCTTGAGCCAGGCTGGCGAGACCATGGAAGTCGGAAACGTTCTTGCCTCTTACGAAACCGTTAATGAGAGCTTAGATCACATTGACGGCGAACGCCTTACGGCTGACATGCTGGTCGAAATGATCATGAGCATGCTTGGCGCATACTAATTCGTCTTAATCCGAACGCGGGAGCTGCCCAATTTCCGGGCGGCTCCCGCTTTTTGCTTTGCCGATTTATGTGACATCGTCACGGAAGAAAAAAGGATTTTGGGATATAATAAGGCCATAAAACAAAGGAGGAAAAAACAATTATGGCAATCGTCAATGCGAATAAAGAAAATTTCAAAAACGAGGTTCTTTTGTCCGACAAACCCGTCCTTTTAGACTTCTGGGCGCCCTGGTGCGGCCCGTGCCGCATGGTTGGCCCCGTGCTTGAGCAGATTTCAAACGAAAGAAGCGACGTCAAAGTTGTAAAGGTAAATATCGACGAGGAGCTTGAGCTGGCCCGCGAATACGGCATCATGTCCATTCCTACGATCATGGTGGTGAAGGATGGAAAGGTTGTGAACCAGTCTCTCGGCGCGAAACCCAAAAACCAGATTCTTCAGATGCTTTGATTCCCTTCCTTCTTCTCTCGCCCCGTTGGCAAACGCCTGCGGGGTTTTCTGCTTTATTGCGTCATTTACGCTTGTGTTCTTTACCATGCGATAGTATAATAAACGCAAATGTATGTAACGGGGGACACGATCGTGGGCAAGATTATTGCGACGGCTAACCAGAAAGGCGGCGTCGGAAAAACGACGACTGCGGTCAATCTGGCAGCCTGTGTGGCGGACGAGGGAAAGCGCGTCCTTATTTTAGATATTGATCCGCAGGGCAACGCGTCCAGCGGCCTTGGCGTAAACAGCAAAAAGGGCGAAACCATGTACACCCTTTTAATGGGTGAAACTACGGCGAAAAAAGCCGTTCGGCAGACCAAATTCAAAAATCTTTCGATCATTCCCTCTTCCATCGACTTATCCGGCGCGGAAATTGAGCTGGTGGGCGAGGAGAAGAGAGAAAAGATCCTCAAAAATGCGCTTGATGAAATTAAGGATGATTTCGACTACATCTTTATCGATTCGCCGCCTTCTCTGGGGCTTTTGACGCTCAACGCGCTCACCTGCGCCGACAGCGTGCTGGTTCCCATTCAGTGCGAATATTATGCGCTTGAGGGCGTGGGACAGCTTATGAACACGCTGACTCTGGTCAGGAAGCACTTAAATCCCGCGCTTGACGTGGAGGGCGTAGTTCTCACGATGCTGGACGGCAGAACCAATTTGGGCCTGCAGGTTGTGGGAGAAGTCAAGAAATATTTTAAGGGCAAGGTCTATAAAACCGTGGTTCCGAGAAACGTTCGCTTAAGCGAAGCGCCCAGCCACGGCCTGCCCATTCACGTATACGATGCAAAATGCCCGGGCGCAGTCGCCTATAGGCAGCTTGCGCAGGAACTGATTGAGCGAAACGGGGGTTAACAGGAAATGTCACCGAAAAAAACCGCGCCGCGCGGCCTGGGCCGCGGTCTTGGCGCATTGCTTGGCGAAATCGACGAGGCGCATGAGGCGCTGACGGCGGAAAACGCGCAGCCCGGCGACAGAGTTGAAAACGTTCGTATTGTGGATATCGACCCGAACCGCGATCAGCCCAGGCGCGATTTTGACGAGGAAAGCCTGAAGGAGCTTTCAGAATCCATTCAGGCTGTCGGCGTTATTCAGCCGGTGATTCTGACGAAAAAGGGAAATCGATACCAGATTGTGGCCGGCGAACGCCGCTGGCGCGCAAGCCGCATGGCGGGGCTTAGCGAAATTCCCGCAATTGTGCGCGACTGGGACGAAATCACCCGCATGAAAGCCGCGCTGATTGAAAATTTGCAAAGAGACGATCTGAACCCCGTGGAAGAAGCCATGGGCGTTCAAACGCTGATGAAAAAATGCGATCTCACGCAGGAAGCCGCTTCGAAGGTCGTCGGTAAAAGCAGAAGCGCCGTCGCGAACATGCTGCGCCTTTTAACGCTTCCCGAGCCCGTTCTTGAAATGCTCAAAAACGGCGCGCTCTCCGCCGGACACGCCCGTGCGCTCGTATCGGTGAGCGCTGAAAGGCAGTTAAAGCTTGCTTCGCTCACCGTTCAGCAGGGCTGGTCGGTCAGGCAGCTTGAGCGCATCTGCGCTCAGCCCGAAAAGGAAGAAGCGCCCAAGAAGAAGGAAAAGCGCATTCCCGAGCTTCAGCAGCTGGAAAAAATGGCCAGAGACGTGTTCGGAACCCGCGCGAAATTGAATGGCGACACCAATTCCGGAAAGCTGGTTTTGAGCTATTCCAGCTATGACGATCTTGAGCGCATCTGGGAAGTGCTCGAATGCCTTGCCCAGGGACAGCAATAAAGGAGGATTTCACCATGGAATACATTGTAAAGCGCCTGCCCGACGACGTAACGCCCATTGCATTTGACGGAGAATTTACCCCCGAAACCATGCCCGAAGCGTTCAAAAGCTTAAACGAAGCGGCTATTTCCGATTATCCGTGGCTGGAAAAATACCCGGATTCCTTCCCGGCGTTCGCGCGCGTGGGCTGGAATGAGTCGGGGCTTATCGTCCTTATGTACGCAAACGAAAATCCGATTCTCAAAAACATCACCGAAATCAGCACCCGCCAGTGCACCGACAGCTGCCTTGAGTTCTTTGTAAAGCCCTTCCCCGAGAAGGACGACCGCTATATGAACATCGAAATCAGCGCCAGCGGCGTTCCCTATGTAGGTCTCGGCCCCGGTCGCGGCATGGGCACGAAGTTTAAGGGCTTGGTCGAGGGTATGGACGTATCCGCAAGCGAGCACAAGGGCGGATATTGGGCGATCAGCTACCGCATCCCGAACAGGTTCATTAAGACCATCTATGGAGAAGCCGTTTCCTCCGGCACGAAAATGCAGGCCAACTTCTACAAGTGCTCCGAAAACATCCATCCGCATTTCGGAACATGGAACCACGTCGTTTCTCCCAAGCCCGATTTCCATCGCCCCGAATGCTTCGGAGACCTGACGCTGGAATAGAGCTTCAAGAAATTGCGCATTTTGTCTTCTTCACGAATCGAATGATTAAAAGGCTTCTTTTAAGCCTATTGATAAGGATCTATGTTGAATGCATAGATCCATTATTTTTGCCCTTTTATCCGCATAACCGTCCGTTTCGATTTTTTGTCTATATATTGTTGGAATATTGCGGCAAAGGAACAGCTAAAATACCTTGTTATTGATTGCTAATTTTAAATTGACTTGCTATATTTTATAGTAATTGCGATTCGCATGACTGCATAAATATAGTATGATTTGTGCGACGCAGTAAGTTTTGTATCGAAGGAGCGAAAGGTATGAAGCACTATCTGATGGATACGCCCGGCGTGCTTGCCGAGGTAAAATCCACCGAAAACGGCCTTTCTGCGCAGGAAGCGGCGAAAAGGCTGGAAGCAAACGGAAAAAATAAGCTTGCTGAGGGCAAGAAAGATTCTCTTTTCAAGCGCTTTGTCAGCCAGCTGATGGATCCGATGATTTTAATTCTTCTGGCGGCTGCGGCGATCAGCGGCGTTCTGGCTGTTGTTGAGGGCGAAAGCTTTACCGACGTCATTATCATTCTCGCGGTCGTTATCGTAAACGCGGTTCTGGGCGTTTATCAGGAGAGCAAGGCAGAGAAGGCCATCGAAGCTCTTCAGGAAATGTCTCAGGCTACGAGCCGCGTTATCAGAGACGGCAAAATTGTTTCCGTTCACAGTGAGGATCTGGTTGTTGGCGACGTTGTTCTTTTGGAGGCCGGCGACGCCGTTCCCGCAGACGGACGCCTGATCGAAAATGCTTCTCTCAAGATTGAAGAAGCTGCGCTAACCGGAGAATCCGTACCGGTAACGAAGTTCATTGATTTAATCAACCTAAAGGAAAACACGAACGACATTCCCCTTGGCGACCGCAAAAATATGGTCTACATGGGTTCCACCGTCGTATACGGACGCGGCAAGGCAGTCATTACCGATACCGGCATGAACACCGAGATGGGCAAGATTGCCGACGCCCTTCAGAATGCGGAAGAAGGTCAGACGCCGCTTCAGATCAAATTAAGCCAGCTTTCGAAAATCCTCACGTGGCTCGTGCTTGGCATCTGCGTCGTCATCTTTGCCGTTCAGATGTTAAGAAGCGGCGGACTCAATTTTGAAACTGTTCTTTCTTCCTTCATGATCGCGGTATCCTTGGCCGTTGCAGCCATCCCGGAAGGTCTGGCCGCGGTTGTCACCGTGGTTCTCTCCATCGGCGTTACCAATATGTCCAAGCGCAACGCCATTATTCGCCGCTTAACTGCGGTTGAAACCCTCGGCTGCGCCCAGATCATCTGCTCCGATAAGACCGGCACGCTCACCCAGAACAAGATGACTGTGGTGGATTTCTTCGGAGAGGACAAGTCCCTTCTCGCCCGCGCCATGGCGCTTTCCAGCGACGCCGAGCTTAGCGAGGACGGAACCGTTACCGGCGAACCCACGGAAGCGGCGCTTATCAATTGGGCGGCGAAGGAAAACCTGCCCAAGAACCAGCTTAAGAAGGAATATCCCCGCGTGGGCGAGGCGCCGTTTGATTCCGGCCGCAAGATGATGTCCACCGTTCACGATCATAAGGGCGAAATCATTCAGTTTACCAAGGGCGCGCCCGACGTAGTTTTGAATCTTTGCACCACTTATCTTTCCGGCGGAAAGCCCGTTCCCATGACGGATGCCTACAAAAAGGAAATCCTCGCCGCCAACAAGCGGATGGCCGACCGAGCGCTTCGCGTTCTGGCCTGCGCCCAGCGCGCGCATGCAATTAAGCCTGATTCCTTCGAAGCGGCTGATCTTGAAAAGGAGCTTTGCTTCATCGGCCTGACCGGCATGATCGACCCCGTCCGCCCCGAGGCTAAGGACGCGATTGTCCGGTGTAACTCCGCGGGCATTACCGCTATCATGATCACCGGCGACCATGTGGATACCGCCGTTGCCATTGCAAAGGAGCTTGGCATTTTAACCGAAGGCAAGCGCGCCATTACCGGCAGCCAGCTTTCCGAAATGACGGACGAAGAATTCAATGCCCAGATGAAGTCCATCGCCGTTTATGCCCGCGTGCAGCCCGAGCATAAGACCCGCATTGTAAATGCGTGGAGAAACGCCGGCTACATCACCGCCATGACCGGCGACGGCGTAAACGACGCGCCCTCCATCAAATCCGCCGATATCGGCGTCGGCATGGGCATCACCGGCACCGACGTTACCAAAAACGTTGCCGATATGGTTTTAACCGACGACAACTTCGCTACCATTGTAGGCGCGGTTGAAGAAGGCCGCCGCATTTACGACAACATCCGAAAGGCCATTCAGTTCCTCTTAGGCTCCAACATGAGCGAGGTTATCGGTATCTTCGTCGCCACCCTAATGGGCTTTACGATCCTTGAACCCGTGCATCTTCTGTGGATTAACCTCGTAACCGACTGCTTCCCGGCGCTCGCGCTCGGCATGGAAAAGGCGGAAGCCGACATCATGCAGAGAAAGCCCAGAAAAGCCAAGGCCGGCATCTTCTCCGGCGGTATGGGCATTGACATCGCCTATCAGGGATTGATGGTTTCCGTGCTTGTTCTTGTGTCTTACTTCATCGGGCACTTTATGGAAACCGGCAAGTGGGTCATCGAAAACAGCGCGGACGGCACCACCATGGCGTTTTTGACCATGTCCATGGCCGAAATCTTCCACTCCTTCAACATGCGTTCTCAGCGCGGCTCTCTGTTCCGCCTCAAGTCCAAAAACACGTTCCTTTTGGGCGCCGCCATCGCCGCCCTCATCGCTACCACGGTTGTCTGCGAAGTGCCCGCCATTGCAAACGCGTTTGGCTTTGAGCAGATTGACTTTATCGAATACGCAGTAGCCCTTGGCCTTGGCGTTCTGGTCATCCCGATTGTGGAAGGCGTCAAGTTCATCCAGAGAAAGTTTTTTAAAGGATAACTGAATAAAAAGCATCCGGCTCAAACGTCGGATGCTCAGACCATCAACAAACCTCTGGGTGAGGCATGGAGAGGGAGCGCACTCCCTCTCCATTTTCAATCGATTTTGGCGGCATGTACGGCAAAATCGCGCGTTTTCACAAAGCGCAGCGACTGAAAACGCTTCCCCT
>JAFWZN010000105.1 GCA_017522345.1 Clostridia bacterium
ATCGGAAAGGGGAAGCGTTTTCAGTCGCTGCGCTTTGTGAAAACGCGCGATTTTTAAGTACATGCCGCCAAAATCGATTGAAAATGGAGAGGGAGTGCGCTCCCTCTCCATGCCTCACCCAGAGGTTTGTTGATGGTCTGAGAATATAAGTCTTAAGCCTCGGGATCATAATCCCTCTGGTCCAAACTTGCAAAGCGTTTAAAATCCAAAAAATCACGCCCGCAACTTCTCGTTTCGGACGTGGTTTTATTTATACGGATTACTTCAAAAGCGATACAGCGTCAGAGATGTTCTTTTCCATTGCTTCTCTGCCGTATTTGTCTACGCCGTCTTTGTTCTTCTCGCCGTGCGTGAGACAGCCGGCGCCGCCGATGCAGCCGCCGATACAGGCCATGCCTTCGATGAAGTTTGCGTCAAGCACATTCTTGCTCTTTTTAAGAAGCGCCATCTTGCACGCTTCGATTCCGTCGCAGACCGCGCTTTTGACCGTAAAGTCAATGCCCTGCTCCTTAAGCGCCTGAACGACCGCGTCGGAGAGGCCGCCGGAGCGCGCAAAGATGCGTCCGAAGTAGGAAGCGTTATCCAGATAGTCAAGCGGCAGAGCGGCAAGATCCAGATCCTTCGAATCAAACAGCGCCTGGAGCTCTTCAAACGTCATGACCGCGTCCACATAGGGCTTAACTTCGGGAAGCTGCGCTTCGCCCTTCTTCGCCGTGCACGGGCCGATGAATACGACCTTGCAGTCAGGATCGGTTTCCTTGATGTAGGCCGCAAGCATCGCCATGGGCGACGGGTTGTGCGAAATGAGATCCTTAAGCTGCGGGAAAGCGGTCTTGATATATCTCACAAACGCCGGGCAGCAGCTGGAGGTCAAAAATCCCTTTTCAGCAAGCTCCTTGGCTTCCTTGAGCGCAACCATATCCGCGCCGAGGGCCGCTTCAACCACCGTGTGGAAGCCGAGCTCCTTCATGCCGAAGATGACCTGCCCAAGCTTCGCGTGGGTAAACTGGCTGGAAATGGAGGGCGCGACAACCGCGTACACCTTGTACTTCTGATTGTTCTCGCTCTTTTTAATCATGTCAATGACGTTCAGGATAAAGGACTTATCCGTAATCGCGCCGAAGGGGCACTGATACACGCACGCGCCGCACTGGATACATTTTTCATCGTCGATATGCGCGGCGTTGTCGTCGTTGATGGAGATCGCCTTGATCTTGCAGGCCACCTGACAGGGGCGCTTTCTGTTGATGATGGCGGAATACGGACAAACCTTCGCGCACATGCCGCACTCCACGCACTTCGACTTATCGATGTGCGCAACGTGGTTGTGGTCAAAGGAAATCGCGCCGCGCTTACATACGTCCTCGCATCTGTGCGCGAGGCAGCCGCGGCAGGAGCCGGTCACTTCGTAGCCCGCCGCCGGACACTCGTCGCAGGCGATGTCGATCACTTCGATAATGTTATTGATATCCTTATTGCCGCCCATGGCAATCTTCACGCGCTCGGAAAGAATAGCACGCTCCTTATATACGCAGCAGCGCATCGTAGGCGTTTTTCCCGGCACGATCATTTTCGGAATATTCAGTACATTTTCCAAAAGTTCGTCCTTCCATGCAAGGCGCGCAACCTCTCTAAGCACCTTATACTTGAGATGCTGAACCTTGGTATCGAACTTTCTCATGGACTTTTCTCCTTTTTTATCAGAAATAGCTTACGTTGATGCGTTTGCCCATCTGCTTAAGGCATGCAGACAACTCGGTTACGAGGTTCATCTTGATGTTGAAGTTGATGGGCAGCTCAGGGTTCTGATGCGCAGGATTGATCGCGCGGCCAACATAGAAGTTGATATCCGTCGCTTCTTCAAACAGGAGGCGGCTGATTAAGGACGCGCCGTCCCTTTTGAAGCCCCAGCTTTCATACTTCTTGTTTTCGCCCAGATAATCCTTCGCATATTCCAGCACGCGGTTGATGGTGATAACGCCCTCGGTAACGAGGTCGACGCCTTCAATCGTTGCCGTCGGAGGAACATCCGACTCTTCAAACCGGAGCGACGCAAGAAGCGGCTTTCTCAGATATCTGGATACGATCGTGGAGGTCGTTCCTCCGCACACGATGTGCTTTCCTTCCTTTGCAAAGAACAGCGCCATCATGCGGTCGTTGTCGTCGCGGCTGGAGGGCGGGCCGAACATGATGTTCATGGGCTCGCGCTTGCGGATTTTGACGATTGCCGCCGTCGCGTCATCGCCGGGTTCGCCTCCGTAGAGGGAATTGCACTCGTTGATGAGCATGGTAGCGAGCGTCTTGGCCGTATAGCCTGCGACCGAGATCGTCTCCATATAATCGATGATTTCTTCCCTGCGCCAGCCGTAGTTGTACATAAGGCCAAGACCCGCATGCGGACAACCGTCGGACATGGCGACAAAGATATCGTCTTCCTTTAAATGAACATAGGATCTGAAAATCTTCTTTCCGTCGATGTTCATCTCCGTCATCGGATAATTGTAATTTACGCCGTCTCTTAAAAGAATCACATGCGGATTATCATACTGGATAATCTCGGCATATTCATTGTTGTGAATCTGAAGAATGGTGAAGGTGGAGTACGCCACGCCTCGAACGGAACACACAGGAAGCGTCGCCGCGATGGTCGCCACGCATTCTTCGATGGGCAGTCCCGCCGCCATCATGGTAGAGATGATCTTTGAGGTCAGCGTTGAAAGGATCGACGCCTTTACGCCGCTTCCCAGACCGTCCGCCAGCACCACGATGGTCGAGTTGTCTTCGCGTTCAATAACGTCCACATGATCGCCGCAAAGCAGTTCGCCCACATGATTGATGCTCTTATAGCCGATTTCGGCGCATAAATCATTCATTTTTAATGGACTCCTTCAGCTTCGTAAGTGCAATCTTGGTTTCGGCGGCTGTTTCGCCCAAGAGGGAAGCGATTTCCTGAACAATGCGCATCTGCTTTTCGACAACCTTGTCGGCAACTTCAACGGTCTGTCTTGAAATACTATCTCTCTTTTCGCGGTTACCCTCTTCCTCGGTGATATCGCGCATAATGCCGATGAGCATGCGGGACTCATGGTCATGGATGATCGTCTGCTCGACATAGCGCTTGTACTGCGGAAGGTAGATTCTCTGCTCGCGAACCTCGCGGCCGGTATGCAGAACCTGCATAAAGACGCTGGGCTCCAGAATGCGAACGACGGGCTCGCCCAAAACATCGTTGGCGTTTCGAAGGTTCATAATGTGGAGCATCGCAGTATTGATCTGCTGAACCTCGAGCTTTTCGTTCAGAACGATCAGTCCGTTGGGCGTATTTTTGACGATGGTATCGGAGAAGCTCTCCGCCTTGTCCTTCAGATACGGCAGGCACATGGAAATCTCGGCCTTGCCCTGAATGATGGCGATCGCCTTGTCGCGGCAGGTGTTGTAGCCGCAGGAGCCGCAGTTGAGTTCGTCCGACGGCTTGAATTTGCCCATCTGACGAAGAACATTGAAAATCTCAATCTCGGAAGGCATTTTGCTTTCCTTCTCGATAAAGCTGAAGCGCTTGCGCATTTCGTCCGTCTTCGGCTGGGCGACGTCAAAATCTTCCTTGCCCGCATAGCCGGAAACGGCGATATAGTCCTTAACGACGGAATGGTCATGATATTTCTCCATAACCGGGCCGCCGATGCAGCTGCCGACACAGGCGCTCATTTCAATAAAGCACTTGTGAATTCTGCCCTCTTCGATATCCTTGAGCGCAGAAATGCAATTTTCAACGCCGTCCAGCGCGAGGTAAGTGTAGCCCGGCGCATCCTGCTTCATGGTCTTTAGGATGCCGCCTGTGGTCGGGAAAAAGCGCGCGCGGCTCTGCGCCTCAGGAATCATTTCCTGCTTGAGAGAGATATTTTCTTCCTTTAACCAGTTGGTCAGCTCTTCAAAAGTGAGCACCGCGTCCACAATTCCCTTGTAGTGATCCGCTTCGTCCTTTTTGGCGACGCACGGTCCGATGAAAACGCACTTCGCATTCGGCTCTCTGCGCTTGATGTCGGCGCAATGGGCCTGCATGGGGCTCATGACGTCGGCGAGATATACAAGAAGCGAGGGGAACTGCTTCTGAATCAAGAGGTTGACGGAATGGCAGCAGGAGGAAATGACGACGTCTCTTTCATCTTCCCTGAGCATTCTCTCATACTCGTTTTTGACATACGTGGCGCCGATAGCCGTTTCTTCCACGTCCGCAAAGCCGAGCTTTTTGAGCGCTTCGCGCATGACCTCGATGCCTACGCCATCGTAGTTTGCAATAAAGGAAGGCGCGATGGACGCATACACAGGCATGCCGGCCTGAATGAGCACCTTGACCTTCTCGACCTCGTTTACGATTCTCTTGGCGTCCTGCGGGCAGACAACGAAGCACTGGCCGCACAGGATGCACTCGTTGCCAATGATGTGCGCCTGGTTGCCGGAGAAGCGAATCGCCTTTACCGGGCAATGGCGAATGCATTTATAGCAGTTTTTGCAGTTCGATTTTTTAAGGGTTAAACAATCCATGTTTCTTATCCAACCTTTATTTCAGTTTTTCAAGAATGTGCTCTCTGAAAAACTCGCTGAAATTGTCTCTGGTTATTCCCGTATGGGGCTCGCCGTCCACCGAAACGGTAACGCCTACGCGGTTGCATACGCCCATACAGAAACTGCCGGAGAGGTTTACCTTATCTTGAATACCGTTTTTCTCAAGCGCCGCCTGCATAAGCTCGATGATAATCTGCGAACCCTTTAAATGACAGGAAGAACCGACACAAATCTGTACATTCATACTTACTTCACCCTGGCAAGAATATTTTCTTCAAAGAATTCCTTGACGGTTTCGGGAGATACGGAGAAAACTTCCTCGCCGATGGTAACGCAAACGCCCTGCTGGCACTTGCCGATGCAGAATGTGCCGCCAAGCTCGACCTTATCATCCAGATTATTTGAGCGGATCAGTTCCTGAAGAACCTCAACAATCTTGCGGGAACCCTTCAAGTGGCAGGAAGAACCGATGCAAACCGTTACTTTCATGTCTATCTTCTCCTTTAATTATTATCTAACATTATCCATTTCCCTGACCCAGGACAGGAGGAATTCGCGTTCTTTTTCATTGCCGCGGATGGATTCAGCGGCTGCTACTATGGGCATCCATTTCCGGATTTCCGTTTCCGTAATTCCGCTTTTCTTCGTGAATATTTCGAGATATCTGTCCGCTGCGGAAATTCTGCCTTCCATCCAGAAAAGCAAATAGGTTCTCGCCGCATCCGCAGAAGGATTGCCCTGCGTCGCATGAGACCAGTCCAGAATGTAGGGCTTGTTTTCTTTATCAATAATGATGTTGGACGGCCTGAAATCGCCGTGGCAGATCCTGTTCTGACCGGACATGGATTCAAGCCTTGCGTGCAGATCATAGCGCATTGTGGCATCCAGATTGCATTTTATAATCTGCATGTTCATTGCTTCTTTCTGACGATTGAGAAGCGGGCAGCTTTTTGCATGAATCTCCATCTGCAGATTCACAAATCCGTTCATCAGATCGAACTTGTTTTCCTTTTCCTCGTCCATAATCCTCTGAAGCGTTTTTCCCTCGATATAACGGGACACAATCGCCCATTTTCCGTCAATGCGGGTCAGCTCCAGAATTTCAGGAATGTTGAGCCCCGTTTCCTCAATGCGCGCCTGATTGAGCGCCTCGTTCAGCACATCGGCCTTGGTATAGCTTGGGCCGAACACCTTAATGCATTTATCGCCGTCCCGAAACACGGTTTTCCGGTTTCTGACCGCGATTACCCGATCCAGTTTCATTTTCCGACTCCTTACCGGCATATGCCGACATAATGATCCTAACTCGATCTCACGTATTTTAGCATCAAAATGTCAAGTTATGAATTATTAAATCAATCAGAGCCGTTATAGATTTTGATAAGGCGCACATTAAAAAACGCTGTTTTGAGAAAACGCGCGGCAGATCGGATGAATCGGTCTGTCGCGCGTAAGGATCAAATGTATTGGCGCCGGGTTTTGATCAGAATCGTGATAAATTCCTTGTCAAGCTGCGAAAGCGTGTAGCCGTTACGGTAAATCAGCATATCCTTATAAAGGCGCGCGTTGTCCGCGCAGGGACGCTGAATCAGGTTGTATCTTTTAAGCATCTTATCCGGAACCGGTGAAATCCACATGTACGTCTCCTTGTTTTCGCTTAGGAGTTCAAACTGACTCGCTCTTTCGAATACATAGACCTTTCTGTCCCCTCCGGACGCCTGTTCCTCCTTCAGAACCTTCGAAAGCGACAAGGATGGAACGTAGGGATCGGCATGCGCGATTTCAATATAATCCTTAAGATCCGAAATTGAAATGGATTCTTTTTCCGCAAGGGGATGAGCTTTGTTCATGATCAGCTGATATGAAAACTGCGTAACAAGCTCGTAATTCAATCCCTTCTCTTCGAGCATTGTCTTAAACGACTCGTCATAGCTTGCGGCATAGCGGATGATACCGAGTCCGTAGTCGTTATTGAGGATATTGTCAATTGCGCGACGTGAGTTGGTTTCATTGTAAAAAATCTCCAAAGAGGGAGAGGTAAGCTTCTTTGAAAATTCGGCAAACGCCTCCGAAATATAGGACGCACGCGGAACGGAAATGGAAAACCGCAGCTTATCGGGCGTGTTTTCCTTATAAAATTTCTCCACAGATTCTATCTGAGAGATAATGCTCTTTGCATAATTCATGAACACTTCGCCGTCGTGCGTCAATAGCATTCCCTTTGCGGAGCGTTCGAAAATCGTGATTCCGAGGTCATTTTCCAGTTCCTTGATGGAACGGCTGATGTTGGGCTGGGCAATAAGCAGCGTTTCGGAAGCCTTGCTGAGAGACCCCGCCTTGGCGACCTCCACCGCATATTTCATGTGCAGTATATTCACCAAATTCCCCCTTGCTCAGAGCTTTTTTCATATGCGAAGAAACAATTACCACGTGAAAATACTATCATATTTTACATCAACATTCAAGCAATGATATATGAAATATGATATAATAGAAGCGTAAAGTTGATAAGGCTCCGATATCATTCCTGTTCCGGCGGTAAATGCAAGTTCCTTCCGCGCGTTTCCCTTACCCATGCGTCGATTTCCGCTTAGCATGCATTATCATTTTCAATAATGCCCATTGCTCAAAAAAGAATTCCCTTCCCTATACGTCCGTGCTATAATAAATTGATCGTAAATGATCAAATCAACTGCCATGTCCGCGCCCCTAAGGCGCGCGGTTCATAATTTACACGTAAAGGAAGGAAAGAATTATGCCCAACAGAAAGATTACCGTCATCGGCGCCGGAGCCGTCGGCTCTGCGACTGCGTTTGCCCTGGCTCTTAAGAATGTTGCCAATGAGATCGTTATCGTTGACATCAACGAAGACAAGGCCCGCGGCGAAGCGCTGGACATCCATCAGGGCACTCCTCTTTACACAGAACCGGTCAATGTTTACGCCGGAAATTATGCTGCCGCCGAGGGCAGCGACATCGTTGTCATCACTTCCGGCGTCGGCCGCAAGCCCGGTCAGACCCGAATTGATCTTGTCAATACCAACGTAGCGATCCTGAAAACCATCATCCCTCAGATCACCTCGGTTTGCCCCGACGCCACTTACGTCATCGTTGCAAACCCCGTTGATATTCTGACCTACGTTTTCTGCAAGCTTTCCGGCATTCCCGAGGATCGCGTAATCGGCTCCGGCACGCTGCTTGATACCGCACGCCTTCGCGCCCGCATTGCCGAGTATCTCTCCGTCTCCCAGAAGAACGTACACGCTTACGTATTCGGCGAGCACGGCGAGACCAGCTTTGTACCGTGGTCGATCGCTGAGATTTCCACCATCAACATCGAAGACTACAAAGAGATGATCCGCCTGAAAAACGGCATCATGGTAGACCTCGACTACGATGAAATCGACAAGTACATGCGTTCCTCCGGCGCAAAGATCATCAAGCGCAAGGGCTGCACCAATTACGCTATCTCCGTTTCCGTGTGCGCCATCTGCGAATGCCTCTTCGGCGGCGTAAATGCGGTAGCCACCGTTGCCACCATGCTTCACGGCGAATACGGTCTTGACGACGTCTGCCTCTCCCTCCCCGTACTTCTCGGAAACGGCAAGGTTCAGGGCAGAATTCTCCCACGCCTTACGGAAGAAGAGCAAGCAAAGCTCATGCATTCCGGTAATGCGCTGAAGGAGATCATCCGGCAACTCGACATCTGATCGTTTTACCTAACTCCACTTATGGATGTACTGATCAAAGGAGCAGACCAATATGATTTACAGCTATTATCCGGGATGCACCCTGAAGGACAGGGCAAAGCAGTTGGATCTGAATGCCAGAACCGCTCTGAAAGCCATGGGCATCGAGCTTAAGGAGCTTGACGCCTGGCAGTGCTGCGGCGCGGTTTATCCACAGACTTCCGATGAAATTGCTTCCCGTCTGTCCGCCGTCCGCGCGCTTTCCGACGCTGAAAACGGCAAGCTCATCACACTGTGCTCTGCCTGCCATCACGTCATCAAACGCACCAATTACGATTGGCTGAAGGACGAGAATTTCAGAACCAAGGCCACCAATTATTTAAAGCCCGAGGTTCCCTACGACGGAAGCACTCAGGTCATTCATGTGCTTGAGCTGATCCGCGACGAAATCGGCTTTGAAAACCTTAAGAAGATGGTCGTCAATCCCCTGACCGGCAGAAAAATCGGCGCGTTCTACGGCTGCATGGTTCTTCGCCCCGGCAAGACCCTCGCCTTCGACGATCCCGAGAATCCCACGATCATCGAGCAGTTTATCGAAGCCCTCGGCGCGACTGCCGTAACGTACCCCTACCGCAACGAGTGCTGCGGCGCATATGTCGCCCTTGAAGACAAATCCGCCGCCGAAACGCAGGTTGACAGAGCGCTCAATTCCGCCGTCAAGGCCGGATGCGAAGAGCTGATCACCGCCTGCCCCTTATGCCTTTACAACCTCGTCCACAACGCGACCGCCAACAAGCTTCCCGTGAAGTATTTCACCGAGCTTCTGGCCGAAGCGCTCGGCGTCAAGGAGGGCGAATAATATGAACAACCGCGTAAAAACCCTCACCGAAACCGCCCTTTTGATCAGCGGCGTAAATCCTAAAAAGTGCATGAAGTGCGGCAAATGCTCCGGCACCTGTCCGAGCTACGACAAGATGGAGTATCATCCGCATCAGTTCGTATCCATGGTCGAAAAGGGCCAGATCGAAAAGCTGATGAACAGCGCTTCCATTTATTACTGCTTATCCTGCATGGCGTGCGTCGAGCGCTGCCCCAGAGGCGTTGAGCCCGGTAAGCTCGTCGAAGCCGTTCGCCTTATGAAAATCCGTCAGCAGGATGCGAACCACAAAAACGGCAATGACATCGCGCGTATTGCCGATGAGAACGTTCCTCAGCAGCTTCTCATGGCAGCCATGCGCAAATACAGAAAGTAAGGAGGAAAACCACAATGCAGAAAATCGGCGTATTCGTCTGCTGGTGCGGATCCAACATCGCAGGCACCGTAGACGTTGAAGCGGTTGCTGAAGCTTTAAAGAGCGTGCCCGGCGTGGTATACTCCGTAAGCTACCAGTACATGTGCTCCGCAGCCGGTCAGAAGCTGATCACCGACGCCATCAACGAGTATAAGCTCGACGGCATCGTAGTCGCTTCCTGTTCCCCCCGCATGCACGAAAACACTTTCCGCAAGACCGCGGAAGCCGCTGGCCTCAACCCCTACATGGTTGAAATCGCCAACATCCGCGAGCAGTGCTCCTGGATTCACAAGGACAAGGAAGAGGGCACGAAGAAAGCCATCGTTCTTGCCAAGGCCGCGGTTGCCAAGCTCAAAAACGACAAGCCCTTAAAGGCCGGCACCAGCCAGGTCACCAAGCGCGCCCTCGTCATCGGCGGCGGCATCGCGGGTATTCAGACCGCGCTTGACGTAGCCGACGCGGGATACGAAGTTGACATCGTCGAACAGCGCCCGACCATCGGCGGCCGCATGGCGCAGCTCGACAAGACCTTCCCCACCCTCGACTGCTCCGCCTGTATCCTGACCCCCAAGATGGTCGAAGCTTCCCAGAACGAGAAGATCAACATCATCTCCTACGCGAAGGTTGAAAAGGTTTCCGGCTTCGTCGGTTCCTTCAAGGCCACCATCCGTAAAAAGGCCCGTTTCGTCGATGAAACCAAGTGCACCGGCTGCTCCCTGTGCATGCAGAAGTGCCCCTCCAAGAAGGGCAAGGACGAGTTCAACATGAACATGAACAATCGTCCCGCGATTTATATTCCCTTCGCCCAGGCCATCCCGAATGTCGCCGTCATCGATCCGGAGCAGTGCATAAAGCTCAAGACCGGCAAGTGCGGCCTTTGCGAAAAGGTCTGCGCGGCAGGCGCGATCAACTATAAAATGGAAGACGAACTGATTGAGCGCGAATACGGCGCCATCGTCGTCGCCACCGGCTTTAAGCCGATCGATCCCTCTCCCCTCAATGAATACGGTTACGCTGAGAACGCGGACGTTGTCACGAGCCTCGAGCTCGAGCGTCTCATGAACGCCGCCGGTCCCACCAAGGGCACTCTGCTGCGTCCCTCCGACGGCAAGCATCCTCACGAGATCGTATTCATCCAGTGCGTAGGCTCCCGCTGCGACGAAAACACCGAGCGCGGCAAGCCCTACTGCTCCAAGATCTGCTGCATGTACACCGCCAAGCACGCGATGCTCATCCGCGATAAATACCCGGACACCAATGTTCACGTATTCTACATTGACGTGCGCACCCCCGGAAAGAACTTTGACGAGTTCTACAGGCGCGCGGTCGAGCAGTACGGCGTTGACTATATCAAGGGCATGGTCGGAAAGGTTGCCAAGGAAGGCGACAAGCTGATGGTAAGAGGAAGCGATCTTATCAACAACCAGCAGGTTGAAATCGCCGCCGACCTCGTGGTTTTAGCAACCGCCATCGAGCCCGATCCCTCCGCCCGCTCCATCGGAACCATGCTCACCGCTTCCATGGACACCAACGACTTCTTTACCGAAGCCCACGCCAAGCTCCGTCCCGTCGAGTCCCCCACTGCCGGTATTTTCCTTTCCGGTGTTGCCCAGGGCCCGAAAGACGTTCCTGAAACCGTCGCGCAGGCCAGCGCCGCCGCTTCGAAGGTCATCGGCCTTCTGGCCAAGGATCACTTGGTCACTAACCCCTGCGTCGCCGAATCCAACGAGCTTATGTGCAACGGCTGCTCTCAGTGCGAAAAGGTTTGCCCCTACGGCGCAATCACCTATATTGAAAAGGAAGTTCGCGGCCCCGGCGTTCGCGAAGTTCGCAGAATCGCTCAGGTCAATCCCGCCGTCTGTCAGGGCTGCGGCGCGTGCACCGTCGCCTGCCCGTCCGGCGCAATGGATTTGAAGGGCTTCTCGAATAAGCAGATCATGGCGGAGGTGGATCAGATATGTCTGTAACGAATCCGAACTGGAAACCGAAAATCGTCGCCTTCTGCTGTAACTGGTGCTCCTACGCAGGCGCTGACCTCGCGGGAAGCGGCCGCATGAGCTATCCGGCGGACGTCAAAATCATCCGCGTGCCCTGCTCCTGCCGCGTAAACCCAATGTTCATCCTGCGCGCCTTTGAGCGCGGCGCAGACGGCGTGATCATCTGCGGCTGCCATCCGGGCGACTGCCACTACACAAGCGGCAACTACTACGCAAGAAGAAGACTTACGATGCTGTTCTCGATGCTCGACTATTTAGGCATCGAGCGCGGCAGAACCCGCGTCGAATGGGTTTCCGCCGCCGAAGGCGCGAAGTTCTCAAAAACCATGAACGAGTTTGTCGAGACGATCACAAATCTCGGCGAAAACAGAAAGCTGGGTGATATCAGATGCAAAAAATCATGAATTCAATCAAATCCCGCGCCCTCGAACTGCTTTCTGATGGAACCGTAAAGCGCGTCATCGGCTGGGAGAAGGGCGAAGGCGAGGCAGACTGGTCTCCCGCGCTTTTTGAAACGGCTGAAGAAATGAATTCCTTTGTTTACGGCGACTATGCCGGAAGCAATCTGTCCAAATATTGCCTGAAGTTCAATCTTGCCGAAGGCAAAACCCTCGTAGTTCTCAAGCCCTGCGATACGCTCTCTTTCAATCAGCTCCTTCACGAGCACAGATTAAATCGCGAGAAATTCTATATTATCGGCGCAGGCTGCAAGGGCATGAAGGACGAAAACGGTCGGCTTCTCAAATGCAACGCCTGCAAGGGTAAGGATTTCGAGGTCTATGACGAAATCATCGACGATGAAGAATCCAGAAAGCCTCTGAATGTTTTCGACCGCATGATCGGCGTAGCAGAGCTTGAAAAAATGACCGCTGAGGAAAGATACGAGTTCTGGAGAGGCGAGCTTTCGCGCTGTATCCGCTGCAACGCCTGCCGAAACGTCTGCCCCGCATGCACCTGCGTAAAATGCGTGTTCGACAATCCTGCCTCCGGCGTTCAGTCGAAAGCGCCCGTTACGGATTTCGAAGAAAACATGTTCCACATCATCCGCGCCTTCCACGTAGCCGGACGCTGCACCGACTGCGGCGAGTGCTCCAGAGTCTGCCCGCAGAACATCCCGCTCCACCTTCTGAACCGCAAGTTCATCAAGGATATGAACGAGCTCTACGGCGACCACCAGGCGGGCGTGGGCACTGAAGAAAGAACGCCTCTCACCTCCTACACCAAGGAAGACGCCGAGCCCTCCGTCGTGCATGAAAGGGGGAACGCCTGATGCGCCAGTTTCCCGAGAGTAAAGTACTTGACATCATTCAATCCATTCCCTGCCCCGTTTATGCGCCGGTAGAGGACGGAAGCATGGTCGTATATGGCCGCTACGAAGACGGCATGACCCTGCGTCTTGACAAGATCGCCACCGACAAAACGCCCAAGGATATCCTCTTCCCCCAGTGGGAAAACCTGATGCATTTCAGAATGGAAGGCAAAACCATCGAGCTGACCGAAGAAAAGCGTATGGAAGAAGATTATGTCATCTTCGGCGTTCGCGGATGCGACATTCAGGCGTTTAAGGTTCTGGACAAGGTTTTCCTGTCCGACCCCATCGACACCTATTACGCCGCCCGCCGCGAGCATGGCACCATCGTCGCACTGGCCTGCACAAGCATGAAGGACACCTGCTTCTGCAAGAATTTCTCGGTTGATCCTTCCCAGCCCGACGCGGACGTTGTACTCTGGCTGATCGGCGACGATTACTACTGCGAAGCCTACACCGACAAGGGCCGCGCGCTGATGGAAAAGTGGGATACCCGCGAAGCCGAGGATGGTCCTGTTGAGTGGATCAAGGGCGAAATCGACAAAAAATATGAATCCCTGCCCTTTGCGCATCTGAACCTCACCGGCTTTGACGGCGAGCACCTGATGGAAAAGTTCAACTCTCCCAAGTGGAAGAAGCTTTCCATGGCATGCCTGGGCTGCGGCAGCTGCACCTTCGCCTGCCCCACCTGCCAGTGCTACGACATTCGCGACTACGACTCCGGAAACGGCATCCAGCGCTACAGATGCTGGGACTCTTGCATGTATTCCGATTTCACCCTGATGGCGCACGGCACCAACCGTCCCACACAGCTTGAAAGATACCGCCAGAGATTCATGCATAAGCTCGTATACTTCCCGTCCAACAACGACGGCATGTACTCCTGCGTCGGCTGCGGCCGCTGCATCGAGAAGTGCCCCATGAATCTCAACATCGTAAAGGTTATCAAGGCATTGGGGGAAGACGCAAAATGACGAAAGAAACGCTCGTGCCGGTTCTCGGCATCGTAACCGACGTTCGCGTAGACACGCCGGACGTCAAAACCTTCCGCGTAAACGCGCTTGGCGGCGGCAAGTGCTTTGAGCACATGCCCGGCCAGTGCGCCATGCTCTCCATCCCCGGCGTGGGCGAGGCGATGTTCTCCATCACCTCTTCCCCCACGAACACCGAGTTCATGGAGTTCTCCATCAAAAAGTGCGGATGTCTCACCGAGTGGCTCCATCAGATGGACGTAGGCCAGATGATCACCATCCGCGGCCCCTACGGAAACGCCTTCCCGGTTGAGGGCGATTTAAAGGGACAGGACCTTCTCTTTATCGCCGGCGGCATCGGCCTTGCGCCCCTCCGCTCCGTAATCAACTATGTTCGCGCCAAGCGTGAAAACTACGGCAAAGTCCGTATCGTATACGGTTCCCGCTCCAAGGACGACCTCGTCGACTATCCCGAGATCGTGAACGAGTGGTGCAGGGAAGCCGGAATCGAAGTCTTCCTCACCATCGACCGCGAACAGGAGGGCTGGGACGGCCACGTCGGTTTCGTTCCCAACTACGTAACCGAGCTGGGCTTCAATCCCGACGGACGCGTGCTGGTTTGCGGCCCGCCCATCATGATCAAGTTCACCACCCAGGCGCTTATGAATCTCGGCTTTGACAAGACTCAGATTTATACCACCATGGAGCTTCGAATGAAATGCGGCGTGGGCAAGTGCGGCCGCTGCAACATCGGTGACAAGTACGTCTGCAAAGACGGCCCCGTATTCCGCTATGACGAGCTGGGCGAACTGCCCGCCGAGTATTGATGGAGCTTTTTGAGTAAAACGGAGGAAATAAGAATATGGTTAATGTCTATCTGATGGGCAAAAAGTACGAAGTGCCCGAGGGACTTACGATCATGGGCGCGATGGAATATGCCGGTTATCAGCTGGTTCGCGGCTGCGGCTGCCGAAACGGCTTCTGCGGCGCTTGCTCCACCATCTATCGAATCAAGGGTGAACGCGAGCTTCACGCCTGCCTCGCCTGCCAGACCACCGTCGAAAACGACATGTACATCGCAACCCTGCCCTTCTTCCCTTTAGAGAAGCAGGTATACGATATCAACGAGATCAAGCCCGACGCGCAGGTTATGATGCAGCTTTATCCTGAAATCTATTCCTGCATCGGCTGCAACGCCTGCACCAAGGCCTGCACGCAGGGTCTCAACGTCATGCAGTACATCGCCTATGCCCAGAGAGGCGACTTCGCGGCCTGCGCCGAGGAAAGCTTCGACTGCGTCATGTGCGGCGTATGCTCTTCCCGCTGCCCCGCCGGCATCTCTCATCCGCAGGTTGCCGAGCTCGCCCGCCGCTTGAACGGCAAGTACCTGATGCCCGAAGCCAAGCATCTGACCGAACGCGTCAAGGAAATTCAGGACGGCCTTATGGAAAAGGAAATCGAAGCCATCATGGCCAAGCCCATCAGCGAGCTTAAAGAACTCTACAACCACAGAGACATTGAAAAGTAAGGGGGCCGAAGAACATGATGTATACTCCCGAAATGCTTGCTTCCATGAAGAAGGTTGAGGCGGCGCGCGAAAAGAACATCGCCTTGGAGCCCCGCAGACTCACCGCTGAAGAGAAGGAAGCGCTCCTTAAGCAGTACCATCCTGATTATAAAGACGAAGGCTTTGTGACCATCGAGGTCGGCCCCAACAAGGGCGAAAAAGCCCCCGTGGAACTTAACGAAATGCTGACCGCGCACAGCCGTGTTGCGGATATGGATCTCGACCTCACCAAGGTCGACTACGATGTGGACGTTCTCGTCATCGGCGGCGGCGGAGCAGGCTCTTCTGCAGCCATCGAAGCCCACGAGGCCGGCGCAAACGTCATGATCGTGACGAAGCTCAGAATCGGCGACGCCAACACCATGATGGCTGAAGGCGGCATTCAGGCGGCTGACAAACCCAACGACTCCCCCGCGCAGCACTATCTGGACGTTATGGGCGGCGGACACTACGCCAACCGTCCCGAGCTCGTTAAAAAGCTCGTTATGGACGGCCCCATCGCCATTAAGTGGCTCAATGAACTGGGCGTTGAGTTCGACAAGGATGAAGACGGCACCATGATCACCACCCACGGCGGCGGAACAAGCAGAAAGCGCATGCACGCGGCTGCCGACTACTCGGGCGCTGAGATCATGCGCACGCTTCGCGATGAAGTTCTCAACCGCCAGATTCCCGTCGTCGACTTTACCGCGGCCATCGAGCTCATCCTCGATACCGAAGGCAAAGCCGCCGGCGCGGTTCTTCAGAACATGGAAACCGGCGAAATCCTGATCGCGCGCGCTAAGACCGTCGTCATCGCAACCGGCGGCGCGGGACGTATGCACTATCAGGGCTTCCCGACCTCGAACCACTACGGCGCGACCGCCGACGGTCTCATCCTCGGCTACCGCGCAGGCGCGAAGCTCCTGTATCAGGACACGCTCCAGTACCATCCCACCGGCGTCGCCTTCCCCGCGCAGATCTTCGGCGCGCTCGTAACCGAGAAGGTTCGCTCCATGGGCGCGAAGCTCATCAACTCCGAAGGCGAAGCCTATATTCATCCCCTCGAGACCCGCGACGTAAACGCCGCCGGCGTTATCCGCGAGTGCTCCACCAATAATAAGGGCGTAGACACCGGCATGGGCAAGGCCGTATGGCTCGACACCCCCATGATCGACATGATCCACGGAAAAGGCACCCTCGAAAAACGCCTGCCCGCGATGCTGCGCATGTACCTTAAGTACGGCATTGATATGCGCGAGGTTCCGATCCTCATCTACCCCACCCTCCACTACCAAAACGGCGGTCTTGAAATCCGCGCAAACGGCGAAACCACCTGCGTCAAAAACCTCTTCGTCGCCGGCGAAGCCGTTGGCGGCATCCATGGCAGAAACCGCCTGATGGGCAACTCGCTCCTCGACATCATCGTCTTCGGACGCAATGCCGGTCAGCAGTCCGCCAAGGCCGCGAAGGAAACCACCGTCAAGGAGCTCACGCTTGAGCACGTTAAGAAGTACGAAGCCGAGCTTAAAAACGCCGGCATCAATTCTGACAAATATTCTCCCAAGCTTCTCCCCAACTACGCCAAAGGCCGTAAGGATATCTAAGAAGCTGCCAAAAGGACTTCCGAAAAAACGGAAGTCCTTTTTCGTTTCTGTGTTCAATTATTCAGTCAGCAAATCTTTTTCTGTTTCCGTGTCAATAAACAAAATGTCATCAAACGAAATCTCTTCCCCGCCCAAAAGAAGAATGCTTTTCTCAAACTCGCGTACTTTTTTGACTTTCCCCTGAACGGTCAGGTATTTTCCGCCTGATTTGAAGGGATCGGGAACGAAAAAAACGATACGAACCCATGGCTGAAGAGATAAGTTTTCCTTAAGATAGAATAGCTTATCCCCGATCTCGTTTTGCTCATCTTCGGATAAAACTGCTTTGGGTTCGGTAAGCCTCGCCGTTTCATCGATCGCCTCATCATATCCGTTGAGCGCTGCAAAAGGCGAAAACTGGGCTGCGCGATCCGATGCGCTCATTTGTCTTCTGGTGTGCGCAAGCGGGTATTTAAGTTCAATAATGTCATCATATTTTTCCATATCGTCCTCACGCCTTGTGGCCGCCGATTTGCTGGTTTCTGTCTCTGGCTGTCGCCCATTTCTGCAAGTTCATGCCCTTCAATATGGCGTTTGCTCCGAACTTTCTTTTGATATCCAAAATCGCGTGCTGCCTGCGCATTTCGCGCTCCAGCTCCCTGTCCTCTTTTTCGTAGTTTGTGAACATGTCAAGCTGCTCGCATTTCGCGGCTTTCTCATCCTCTTTGGAAATCACATGATTGGCAACTATGTACATGCGCCTGATAAGCAAATCCGGGTTTGCAATGCGGTCATATAGGCTTGAAACCGCGTTTATTATCATCTTGGCGGACGACGTTCGCCGCGTTAGATTGATGCTTCCGTGCGCGGATTTCGGGATTTTGCGCCCGTAGGGATCGCTTTCAAACGGCCCCGTATAGTTTTTCATTCGCGTTTCATCCGACATATTTTCAATGTCGTAGCCAACGGTTAAAACCATCTGATCACAGGTGATTTTCTTATCTACCATTTGAAGCGCCAGCTGATCCGCCATTTCGCATACGATCAATCGCGCCTTATCGAAATCATACGGTTCCTGAAGCACCTGCCCCTGACTGATTGAATGCGTTTCGGGCTTGTATGCCTTGATATCCGAAATCCGGCATGGCTCCCAGCCCCACGCATGGTCGATCAGAAGCTCGGCGTTTACGCCGAATGCGTTGTACAAAAGCTTTTCATTATAATAATCCGTCTCTTTCCCACAGCTGCATCTTGCAATGTCGCCCATTGTGTAAATGCCCATTTTTTCAAGCCGCTTCTGATAGCCGCGCCCAACGCGCCAAAAATCGGTCAACGGTCTGTGCGCCCACAAAAGGCGGCGATAGCTCATTTCATCAAGCTTAGCAATCTTTGCGCCGCTTTCATTTGCCGGAATATGCTTTGCGACAATGTCCATCGCAACCTTGGCAAGATACAGATTCGTTCCGATGCCGACGGTCGCGGTCACGCCCGTTTCTTTCAAAACCTCGTTTACCATTTTTTCCGCAAGCTGCTCAGGCGTGGTTTTGTAGGCGTTCAGATAGTCCGTCACGTCGATAAACACTTCGTCAATAGAATACACGTGGATATCCTCGGGCGATACAAAGCGAGAATAGATGGAAAAGATGCGCGTCGAATACTTCATGTACAAGGCCATCCGGGGCTTGGCAATCACAAAATCAATTTCAAGAGACGGATCATTTGAAAGCATCCGCTCGCTCACAGATTTGCCCTTGAATGCGCCGCCCGGCGCGTTTTTGATTCTTGCGCGGTTTGCCTCCCTCACCCTTTGGACAACCTCGAACAGCCTCGGCCTTCCGGGTACGCCGAGCTTTTTGAGAGCGGGCGACACGGCAAGACCGATCGTTTTTTCAGTGCGGGTTTCGTCCGCTACCACAAGACAAGTATCCAGCGGATCAAGCCCCATTTCCATACATTCCACAGAGGCGTAGAAGGATTTAAGGTCGATCGCAACATACATCCTTAATTCCATCTATCCCGCCTCCTTTCTCTGCTTCTATTATACACATCGAACATACGTTTGTCAAACATATGTTCCGTTAAAAGCATGCCATTTCAAATTCTCCTTGAAAGAAACGTATTTGTGCGCTATACTAGCCTTAGCAGAAATTTTGAAAAGCAGGTGCGCTTCATGAAGCTTCTCGCCCCTTCCTATTATCCAAATTTCTCATGCATCGCAGGCGCATGCAAGCATTCCTGCTGCGTCGGCTGGGAGATTGAAATTGACAAGGAAAGCTATGAAAGGTTTTCGCTTCTCGACGGCGGCAGCGGAAGGATTTTGGACAAAATCCATTTATCAGGGGGCGAGTATTGTTTTAAGACGGACGAGAACGGCGTTTGTCCCTTTCTAAACGCAGAGGGTCTTTGCGATCTCATCATCGAATACACAGACGCGTGTCTTTGCCCCATATGCCGGGATCATCCGCGTTTCCGCTCGTTCTTTCATGATTTTACCGAAATCGGGCTCGGGCTTTCCTGTGAAGAAGCGGCAAGAATCATCCTGAATGATCAAACGCCGTTTACGCTGATTCCCCTTTCGGGTTCCGAAGAGGACGTCGCTTTTACCGAAGAGGAAGAAGAGCTGATTTCCATCCGGGATGAAATGATCGGTATTTTGGAAGATACGTCCGTTCCAATCGACAATCGAATCCGCGCGCTTTTCGACTTGGCTGAAAGCGATATGAACGCGCTTGATTTTAATGAAATTTCTCCTTTTCTTTTATCGCTTGAACGGCTGAACGAAGAATGGGGCGCGCTCCTTCGTGATCTGAAAGACGCTGAGCCGCTTGATCTTCCGGCAGATTTCCATATGCCGCTTCAGAAAATGTGCGTATATTTTGTATATCGCCATATGACGCGCTCGCTCGACGACGCAGACCTAATCGGCGCGATTCTGCTTTGCGCGTTTTTATCCTATCTTGCGTGGCAGATTACAGGAAGGGCTTGCGCAAAAAGCGACCATTTTTCCATGGATTCCATGATCTCGATCGCGCGTCTTATGTCGGGCGAACTGGAATACAGCGATGAAAACATCGACTTAATTGCGGAAATGCTTTCCGAGCTGTTTTCATGACACAAAAAAACGGACCGCGTTGTTGGTCCGTTTTTGTTTCGTTATTCTTCATGTCCAAGCTGCGGCTCTGTAAACAGTTGCGCATGATACAGGCTGAAATGCCCCGACAGCATGAAAGCAACCGCCGCAGCGATTCCGAAAAGGGCGAGATATTCGCTTCCGAAAAGCTCCACCGACATGATGATCGCGGCAAGCGGCGCGTTGGTGATGCCGGAGAACATGCCGATTAAGCCGACGGCTGCGCCAAGCGCGGGCGACATGCCGATAAGCGAGGCGATCGTGCATCCCATGGTCGCGCCGACAAAGAAGGAGGGCACAATCTCGCCGCCCTTGAAACCCGCGCTTAATGTAATCATAGTAAAAAGTACCTTCACGGCAAACGCCCACGGAGCAGCGTTTCCGTTCAGCGCATCAAAAATCACGTGCATACCGCCGCCATTATAATCGCGCGTTCTAAACAGGAAGGAAAGCCCGACAATCAGCGCGCCGCCCACAAACACGCGGATAAAATCGTTTTTAATAAGCTTCTTAAAGTATTTTCCGCCCGTATGCATGCAGGTGCAAAACACAATGGTCATGATTGCGCAGGCAACGCCAATCACTGCCGCTTCAAGATACGAAATCGTCCCCACGGATTGAAGGCTGCCTGCAAGATTCCACGGTTCCTCAGGCGCGCCGACCATTTTCGCGATAACAGAAGCCGTCGCAGACGATGCAAAGCACGGCAAAAACGCCCTTGAATTGATGCGCCCGACTTCGATAATCTCAATAACGAATACCGCAGCCGTTACGGGCGTTCCAAAAAGCGCGGAGAAAAGCGCCGCCATGCCGCACAATTCAAAAATGCGTCTGGAATCCGATTTCGGATGCGTAAGATCGCCGACGGCTGCGCCGATTGCGCCGCCCAATTGAAGCGCCGCGCCCTCGCGGCCTGCGGATCCACCCAGAAGGTGCGTAAGCGTCGTGGACAGAAAAATCGCAGGCGCCATTAAAAACGGCACATGCCCCTGCGTGCGAACGGTTTTGATGATCTCATCCGTACCGATGGACAAGGGCAATTTCATAACCCTATATAGAAGCGCAATGAGAAGACCGCCCGCCGGCAGCAGCCAGATCAAAAAATCGTTGTGCTGCCTGATATGCGTGGCCTTTTCAACGCAGATGGCAAAAAACGCGCCGATAACGCCCAGAAGGGCGCCGATGATAACGCCGGTCACCATCCATCTGAAAAATGCCCAAAGATACAAAACGGAGGAGTGAAACTGCTTCTTAATCACGTACAGCCCTTCCTTATATAGCTTCGATAAAGGAAACGGACGCTTCCTTTAAGGCGCAAAGATTTTGTATATCAACTACGGTATCTCTCGATGTGTGGATTCGGTTTACATAGAGAATTCCGCTTTTAGACTTTCTGCATGCCATAACCGCGTTTCCGAGCTTGAAGCTCGTCTGGTCGGAATTGGCGTGCGCTTTTTTGCTTGAAAGAAAATGAACGTTTTTCACAGCGCCGAAGGAACTTCTGAAAGCCTTGTATTCTTCTCTTGCTTTAAAGTCCTCTTTTTCGATCACCACGATCTGATCGCCCAAGCCTACGCAGTCAAAGTTTACGATCGGCGTATTTTCATTTATGTTTCTATGCGCTTTGGAAAAAGCCTTGCTGCCTTTTTTGCCCCTTTCCTCATTGTCGAAGAGGATAAATGCAGCCTTTCCCCTCGTTTCCGCCTTCAGCGTCTTTGCAATCTGAAGAACGGTCGCAACGCCCGACGTATTGTCGTTAAAGTTCTTTTTGTTTTTTCTTCCGCGCATGAAAAAGTAGAACAGTACATAATAGGTAAAAAGATAGGCGTACAAAGGAAGGAGCCGGTTGGTCGTCTTAGCATAATCCAGCGGCACGATTTTCATCACAAGAAACGCCGCAAGAAAAGAAAGCAGCAGAAACGGAAGCACGATACCGATCTGATACAATAAAAACAAGCCTCTGTTTTTCGGCAGCATCAGATTTGGCCAGGGCGACTGCCACGGCGTATCGTAGTGCGCGGTAAAAATGACCTTTGCCCTTTCGGGATCTCCGATCACGATATTTTTGTGGCCGTTATCGTCGGTCACGGAGGCGTTCAGACCGCTTTTTTCCGCGTCTTTGACAACCCACGCGCTGAACGCCGCCTTTTGCTCCTTCGTATTGCGAACGGGAAAATTTCCGTTGATTTCGTCAAAAAGCGCCTTCATTCGCCCATCCTCCGTTTACTCCGAATTCACCGCGCTATTATATCACCACGATTGTTAAGCATCAAGCGCAATTCAGTTTCAAGCCGGCACTTGATACGTTAAAACAAACGTGTTATAATTTTTTACCAAGGATGTGATTTATGCTGTGATTACGTATCGCAAAGAGCGGATTTTAAAGGAGGAATACGTTTCCTTTTTAAAACGCACGGATCTTGGAAGCCAATATCCAAAGGAACGTTTTGACGAGAGAATCGAGCGTCTGTTGAAAAACGCGCAGATTTCCATAACCGCAAGAAATGAAAAGGGCCTTCTGGTCGGCGCAATTTTGGGAATTACCGATTTCGCCTACTGGCTGTTTGTAACAGACCTCGGCGTAGACAGGGCGTATACAAAAAAGGGCATCGGAAAAGCGCTCATGCAGATGGCGCACAACCTTGCAGGCGGCGCGGACGACATCATATTATACACCTGCGCAAACGAAAACGCCGTCGGGTTCTATGAAAAATTCGGAATGTCCATGGCAGAAGACGTAATGGCGCTCAACCGCGTGGAGTGGACGCCGTTTACCGTATAATGTACGAAAGGAACTGATGAGCCTTGAGAAGATACGAATTGATGCTCGCCCTTTCCATGGCGATTTTCGGAACGATTTCCCTGTTTGTAAAATCTATCCCGCTGTCCTCCGGCGAAATCGCGCTGTTTCGCGCGCTGCTTGCGCTTGTGCTCATCGCCCTTTACCTTATCGCAAACAAAAATCCCATTCCCTTTAAGAAGATCAAAAAAGCGCTGCCCCTCCTGTTTGTTTCCGGCGGCGCGATGGGCGTTAACTGGATTCTGCTTTTTGAGGCGTACGAATACACCTCTGTATCCATTGCAACCTTAAGCTATTATTTTGCGCCCGTGATTGTAACCCTGGCGTGTCCTGTATTGTTTAAAGAAAAGCTTACGAAAAAGCAAATCCTGTGCTTTATCATGTCCACCGTGGGTCTTGTCCTTATCATCGGCGTTTCCGGCTTCGGAGAAGGAAAAAGCGACATAAAGGGCATTTTGTTCGGTCTCGGTGCGGCTGCTTTCTATGCAAGCGTAATCCTTTTAAATAAATTTATAAAGGGCGTGTCCGGCATTCACAGAACGTTTCTTCAGTTTCTGTCCGCCGCTGTCGTGGTTCTTCCCTACGTGCTTGTTTCATCCGGCGTGCACGTTCTTTCCCTTCCTCCAAAGGGAATCGCTTGCCTGCTCGTTTTAGGTCTTGTTCACACAGGCGTCGCCTATATCCTGTATTTTTCTTCCCTCAAAGAGCTGCCTGGTCAGAAAGCGGCGATATTAAGCTACATCGACCCTCTGATTTCGGTCGCCGTGTCGGTACTGATCCTCGAGGAACCCATTTCCTCCATACAGATCGTGGGCGGAGCGCTGATTTTGGTGTTCACGCTTATAAATGAACTTTCGCTCAAAAAGCAATAACGGATTTCGAGAATCGCGGAAAACAGATGTAAAAATAAAAAAGGAGGCGCTTATGGAAAAACGCATGCCATGGGCGGACGCGCTTCGGGGCGTTCTGATCCTGATGATTGTATACGGCCATACCGCTTCCAACGGCGATATGCTCAAGCATTATGTATATTCCTTTCACGTTCCCATGTTTTTCTTTTTATCGGGCTTTCTGTTTTCCAAAGGCAAGGGCGGCTTCAAAGCGTTTTGCAGGAAGAAGTTTTCCACCCTGATGATTCCCTACTACATTTTTGCTTTATTCAGCATTGTTGTATTCACGCTTTTGGGCTCCTTTGCATCCGACAAGCTGGATGTTGCGCTCAAGCATGAACAGCTCCATAAAAGCTTAATCGGCATGCTGTACGCCAGCGCCGCCAACGGCTATATGAAATGGAACATACCGCTATGGTTTTTACCGTGCATGTTCGTTTCACAGCTCATGGCTTATTTCATTTCAGACCGCGTAAAGGCTCTTTTGGAAATAAAGCGCCTGTACATGCTTCCCATCATCGCTTCCCCCCTTGCGCTTTCTTATCTTAATTATTATGTCCTGCGTATTCGCGCGCTTCCCTTTCATCTGGAATCCGCCGTATTTCTGATGCCGTTTTTCCTTTTGGGCGTATGCCTTCGCAAGCTCAATTGGAACGCACGCTTAAAAACGCCCAAAGACTGGCTTTTGTGTCTGTCCCTTCTCATATCAGGCGGCGCAATCGCGCTTCTTTTCAACAGCCGGATCAATTATTTTCTTTCTTCATACGGTAAAATCACCGTATTTTATGCGTCAGCATTTTTGTCGATTGTGGGCGTCTACATGCTTTTTCAGTTAATTTCCAACCGTTTTTTGGAAATAGCCGGTCAAAACACCGTGCCTATCCTTGTTATGCACAAATTCCCCGTGGTGTTTTTTCAGATCACGCTTGCGCCAATGTTTTCCAAAACCAATTTTGCCCACACGCTCGCAGCTGTATTCATCGCGCTTCTCAGCGCATGCCTATGCCTTTTATTCGGCAAAATTCTTGAAAATCACGCGCCGTTTACCATCGGTAAAAGCAGAAAATAAGCATACAGGAGGTATTTATGAAAAACAAAATCGTTCTGGTACTCGTTGACGGTATGCGCCCGGACGGCGTAGAAAAATGCGGCCATCCCTACGCCAAAACCCTACAGTCGCTGTCTTCCTGGTCGATGACCGCCCAAACGGTCATGCCCTCGGTGACGCTCCCCTGCCATATGTCTTTGTTTCATTCCGTCAACCCGGATCGCCACGGCGTAACCACCAATACCTACGTTCCTCAGGTTCGTCCAATCGAGGGCCTTTTTGACCGACTGGACAAATTTGAGAAAAAGTGCGCGTTCTTCAACACCTGGGAGGAGCTTCGCGACCTTTCAAGGCCGGATCATCTTCACACCTACGTCTGCCTGAACCAGCACAAGCAATCTGACACCGATACCAAAATTACTCGTCTCGCCATCGACTACATTCAAAAGGAAGATCCCGATTTCACCTTTATTTATCTGGGCGAAACGGATGAAGTCGGCGGCCACTCGGTCGGCTGGATGAGCGATACCTATTTAGGCTGCATAAATAATGCCTTCGAATGCATTCAAAAACTACACGAAAGCCTCCCGGAAAACTATACGCTCATCGTCACAGCCGACCACGGCGGACACGACAGAAGCCACGGAACCGACCTGCCCGAAGACATGACCATCCCGCTTTTTTTGTCCGGCCCGTCGTTTGAGAAAAACAAGGCGCTTGAAAACGTTTCCATCAAGGACGTCGCGCCGACCATCGCTAAGCTTTTGGGCGTCTCCCCCGCCAAGGAATGGGAAGGCAAGGCGCTTTTGTAATAAAAGCAAAAAGGGGGCTGTTGCAGAAGCAAAAGAATCTGCAGCAGCCTCTTTTTGCATATCACAAGTGAGCAGAAATACAGCCAATTTTCGTTGAGCAGGGGAGAAATCTCACTACAGGCAGAAAAAAGCAGACATAGAACAAAGCCAACCTCGAATCGTTTGTCCGAAATTTTGGCTTACGTCTTTTCAATTCCCGATTTTCTGGAAATTCAGAATTTCAGGTACGCTGCCGGATGTAGAATGTGGGTTTCCAGCTTTCCTGCGTTGCATTTCGATATGACCTTCTGAATATTCTGAGATATCGCCAGCAGCATCAGTTCGCTTTTGACCTTTACGTTTCCCGCTGTCAG
>JAFWZN010000106.1 GCA_017522345.1 Clostridia bacterium
CTTCAAGCAGATAGCCTGGGTACTTCTGTCGGCAATACCCGTGGCCTTCAGGACTTCGTAGCCGGAAAGTTTATTGACATATTCCTGGAAACGCTTGACGGCTGCAGTTGTTTTTTCTCCATATATGCCGTCGATTTCATCCTCGCTCAGCCATCCCATCTCGTAAAGCTGCTTCTGCAGCTGGCGGATCACCGCTGGCTCGGACGTGGGATTGATGCTGTCGAAGTCATATTGCGGTTCATCCTCAGAATCGGGCGTGAGCACGGTAATATGCGCATAGAAGATTTCTCCTTTTGCGTTGACCAGCCTTGCCCATGTTGCGTTTCTCGCAATCATGAGATATACGCTGCCTTTAGAGATTACGCCCTTAACGGGTGCGTTTACGGTTGCGCGCTCATAGATATAGGCGCTTTCAGCCTTCACGCGCATCCATTCGGGTCTTTCAAGCACTTCAAGAAGATCGGTTTCGTCGTTCGGGTCTGCAAAGGGCGTGGGCGTAGGCGTGGGGGTCGGCGCGGGAGTCGGAGTGGGCGTTACAGTGGGTCGAACATCAATCGTAAGGGCAGAAGCAACTATGTATCCGATTGCGCCGTTTATGTTTGCAACTTTGGCCCATTTGCCCGTAATCGACAGAACAACCACCGTATTGTTTTTGTACACGCGGCCCAGAACCGTGCTCTTTTCATCAGGGCTTGTGTAGACGTTTATGGATTCTGCGTTTATCGTACCCTTGACGCCATCTCCAAAGTCAATATTGGCGCCTGTGGTCGGCGCGGGCGTGACGGCAGGCGGCGCCTTAGGCGCGTCCTTGGCAAACAAACGCTGAAGGGTTTCTATCGTAGCAACGCCGGTTGCGTTAAGTCCGGCCTGCTGCTGGAAGGAAGAAACTGCCGTCTGCGTATTCGGGCCGAAATCGCCGTCAACGCCGCTGCGGGAAAGATAGCCAAGCTCGTAAAGGCGATACTGCATTTCCCTTACGCGTCCGTTTTCATCGTTTCTGCGAAGCTCTACATAGTCCAGCGATTCGCGTGCGGAGGAGGAAAACAGGCGGCTTTGCAGCGACACGCTGGCTGTGCCGTTTTGCCAGAATCCCATGCGCTCCTGAAAGGCAGTAACCGCATTTTTGACCTGCGTATTATAATAGCTTCCGCGAGCTGAGGACGGGAGATAGTAAAGCATGATCAGACGATCTATAAGTTCGGCGACACGCATGCCGCTGTCGCCGTACTTAAGTTCTATTCTGCCTGTGTACATCGCCGTAGTGGTGGAATACAGTTTCTTCAAGGTTTCGGGATCGGCCGTACCGGTCTGTGCAAGGCCCTGCTGCGCCTGGAAAAGCTTGACGGCGGCAGCCGTAGCATTGCCATAGATTCCGTCAGCGGCGGACGCCATGTAGCCAAGCTCTCTTAAACGCGTTTGAAGCTTGACAACGCGTTCGCCGGTATCGCCGATTTTAACCTCCTGATAGGGGTCGTATGCGGCAATTTCGCCATTCATGATCCTGTGCATAAGCGCGTTGTCCACCCTGCCGGTGACGGGCAGGCCCAGATCCTTCTGGAGGCTTTCAACCGCTGCCTGCGTCTTTGCGCCGAATACGCCGTCGGCTTTGTCGTTGAGATAGCCAAGCTGAATGAGCTTCTCCTGAAGAAGCTTCACATTATCGCTCCTGCTTCCGCGCTTCATGGTTTCATAAATCACCGGAACGGGCGTAGGCGTAGGCGTCGGGGTCGGCGTTGCGGTCGGCTCGGGCGTCAGGCGCTCGGTCGCGCCGACATAAACGTTGTAGTAATAGGTGAGGCCCTCGGTGGATTCGGGGTCCGTGGGCGCGTCGTACACAACCAGCTCGTCGCCCGCCGCCATCAGAAGCGGCTGATAGCCCGGATAGCTCTTATAGGCCTCTTCAAGCGTCATATAGGCCGCGTATTTACCGGAGGTCGGGCTTACGCGATAAACCGTGTAGGCGGAATCGATGATATACAGGTATTCGCCCGCGTTCACAAGCTGAGGAAGCAGCTCCCGCATCATGCGGCACAGCACGGTCGAAGTCAGCGTGTCGGGATCGAAGCGGTTGATTTCCCTGTACCAACGCGTGGCGCGAAGGTAGTAGATGAAGCCGTTATACGCAACGAAGTCCTCCACCTGTTCGTTGATGTCCATTCTTACGTTGTTGACCGCGTCCAGCTGAAGACCAAGCTTGCCCTCGTCGGTCAGATAAATTTCATAGCCTTCAAAAAGCGCACTCTTCTTGAACGTTTCTTCGCCCGACTGAATCGGGACCGCCTTGTTGATCAGCGCGATGTACAGGTTTTCGCCCTCTTCCGTTTTATAGACCGGACCGCTCGCTGAAAGGCGCAGCCCCAGAATGGGCATAGAGGCAATATGCGCCTGCAAGGTCACCATGCCAAGCGTCGGAAGCTCCGCACAAATGCTCAGCTTTTCGGGCTCAGCAGCATCGACATAGTAGACAAAGCCGGTCGCGGGATCCAAAATAGCATTTTGAACAATGTTGTCAAAAAGCACTTCGACTTTTTCTTCAAAGTTCTTTTCCGCATCGATATCGCTTGCATCGAGCATCTTTGCGCGTTTGAGAGCGCACTTTGAAAGGCCGGTAACGGGGTCTGAAGCCAGCGTTTCAAAATACACATACCCGTTATGAACGCCGACGATATGCGCCGCCTTTTCGGATACCACCTTGACAGTGTACCACGTCTGGTAAATGCTTCCGTCCTTTCCGACATATGCGCCGTACGCGCCGTCGCCTGCTGTCAGATGGGAGGAAAACGCGACGTTTGAAAACAGCATTACAATCGCCAGCATAATGCCGACAACTCTTTCAAATCGCTTCATAATGAGCCCTCCAAACCAATTAACGTTTTATTTTTAGACGTATCGTTTGCTTTCTATGTTCCGATTATTTTCTCTTTTTTTCAGGATGAAGCACGCTTTTGAGCGTATTTTCAGCATCCGATCCTTCAAATACCGATATAAACGCCTTTTTGAGATTTTCAATCAGAATCCTTCGGATATTTTCTTCGGGATACGCGCTGTCGTCGATTGCCGAAAGCATATCGCCCAGCTGATACGCGCACCTTTTCAGCGTGTCGCCCAAGCGGCGTCTGAAGCCCAAAAAGGTCGAATTGGCGTTTGAGCTTTTTATAAACAGGCTGACGTATCCCCTGCTCATCCTAAAAAGGTAGTCCTGCCAGAAAACCGACTCCGAAGGCGCAAGCGATTTCACCTTCAAAACGCCCTCGCTCTCAAAAAGGGTTCTGAGCATCTTTTCCCGATCCTTTTTGGAGAAATCGCGCGGCGTATCAAAAGCCGCCAGCGGCCAATAGGGAATGCGGTAAAAATCAGGCTTTCCGCCCTTTTCGTAAAGGCGGCCCAAACATAGAATCTCAAGCTCGATTTCATAAACGCCCGCATGCTTTTCACGCAAAGAGGAAAGCGCTTCAAACCGCCTTAAATAATCCTCGTTTTTCAAAGCCTCGCTCAGTTCATCCCTAAAATCCTCGCCCGATCGGAAGCGGTTTGCGCACTTCGCGCAGAAAACGGGCTTTTCCGAATCGTACAGCGTCGTAAAGCCGCATATTGAACATACGATACCCGCCATGTCCCTATCCCTCCGCCTTTGGAGCTTCTGTTTCCTCAAACCATTTTTCCATGAGCTTGTCGTTCTTTTTCTGGTTCTGCCATACCTTTTCCGGCGGAAAACCGAGGCTTCGAACGCTCACGGCCTTATGATCTGAAACGATGATGTGATCAACAAGCGCAATTCCCACAGCGTTGAGCGCGTCCTTGACCGAAAAAGTCATCTGAATATCCTCGCGAGAGGGCTCCATATGACCGCCCGGATGGTTGTGCGATAAAACGCAGTACGCCGCTTTTGATCGAATTGCCATCAACGCAATTTCCCTTGCGTATACGGCGCTTCTGTCAATCGTGCCTGTCTGCATGAGCGGACACTTCATGAGCTTTCCCCGCTTGTCCAGAATCATGAGATAACAGTATTCGATCTGCCGCCCGAACATGAGCGCGCAAAAATACTGCTTCGCCTTGACATAATGCGTAATCACAGGCTTTTGCCCAACTTCGTCGCGAAGCGTGCATCGGGCAAGATCGTCTATAAGATCGATCACTTCGCTTGACACGCGGCTAAGCCCATGCAGATTCTGAAGATCCTCGCGCGTGGATTCATAGATCGAGCGAATCGAACCCACGTCCTCCATGAGCTTCGCCATCGTCTCTTCTCCGCTCTGCTTTTTATCCGATACCGACAAAAGGTTCTGAAGCGCCTCTATACCCTCCCGTACGCGCGGATCAATCTCGCTCATCATTTTTCCCTCATCGCTTCGGAAATTGCCTTCAAAACGACTTCCTCATCCTCAATTCTGTCACCCATGTACCAGCCGTCCTGGCTTTCATCGTACAGTAAATACGCCGCCGCAAGCACGCAGCATGCGCCTTTTTCAAATTTCAGATTCACGGTAATGGGCGCGTCCGCATCAAACAGATCCGCCACATATTCGCCCTCGGACAGCATTTCCGCGTCCTCTGAGCTTTCAAGAAACGCTTTAAGTTCCAAAGCAGAAATATTGATAATCACAAACACTCCTCCATTCTCTCATAGTGTATCGCAAATTGTCGAATTGCGCAAGTTTATCTTCTATATATTTCAATTTCATTTCAGAATTGCATATTAAATATTTCACATCTATTGACTCTTATGAAGTTTCACACTATAATGTACGAAGGGAAATGCTGAAAGGAGGCGCATGCGCGTTGAAGAGAATTCTAACCTATGTGGTTTTGGCCGTGTTCATGCTTGCGCCGCTTTCCTTCTGCGCCGCCGCTGAAGGCTATACAATAACGCTGACCCCCAGAAAAAACGTAACCCTAAAGCCGGGCGCGACACAGCAGGTATCCGTTTCCATCACGCCCGTAAACCTCGCCGAGCACACGATTCTCTGGACGAGCGAAAACGAATACATCGCATCGGTTTCTCAAAAAGGCGTGATTACCGCGCATGCCGCGGGCTCGACCACGGTGCGCGCAATGATTGAAAGCGGAGATTTCGCATCTCTGACTGTAAACGTCACGGGAAATCCCGTAAAAACCCTTTCCATAAAGGAAACCAATGTTGAACTTACGCTCGGAAGCACCTACCAGATGGAAGCCGAAATCAATGCAACCGCAGACGACAAGCGCGTTAAGTGGTTTACGGACGACGATTCCATCGTTACTATCGATCAAAACGGCAAAGTTACCGCAGTCGGGTATGGAACAGCGCTGATCACCGTTCTTTCCGTCAACGGCATGACCGCGCAGGCCACGGTATATGTGCCGTCGGAGGTCTCAAACATTCTGATCGATCCGCAGACGCTTATGATATCTCCCGGCGACAGCCGTGCGCTGGACGCGTACGTTTTCCCCGGAAACGCGCGAAACCGCGATCTTACATGGGAGTCAAGCAGCGACAAAATCGCGCGCGTCAATCAGGAGGGCGTCGTCACCGCAGTCAAGGAGGGCGCATGCCAGGTTCGCGCAATGACGGAAAACGGCGTTTACGCGCTTTGCGAAATTATTGTGACGAAGGTTCCCTCCACGCTCCGTTTTGAGGAGGACGCCCTTTACCTCACGCGCCAGAATCGTAAAGCCACCCTGTCCCCCATTATTACGCCCGAAAACGCCAAGGACGCGCTTCTTTCATGGGAGAGCTCCGATGAAAATGTCGCGCTTGTCGAAAACGGCCGGATCATCGCCGTGGGCTTTGGAAGCGCCGAAATCACGTGCACATCCGAAAACGGCTTAACGGCGGCATGCGCCGTGCATGTCAGCGAAGAAGTAACCGACGCGGCCTTTGATAGTGAAATTTACAGAATTTACTTAGGTTCCGACCCCTTTACGCCCGAAATCGTGTTTCTGCCCGAGGGCGCGGCGGACAGAATCGTCGCCTACTCGTCCTCAAACGAACGCATCGCTTCCATCTCGGAAGACGGCGTAGTTACGCCCGGCGAGCTCGGCAAAGCCGTCCTCAGCGCTCAAACCGCCGGCGGCATCCGCTTTGAAACCGAGATTTTCATCGTCGAAGATACGCGCGAAATCAATTTCCCTTTGGACAACTACATACTGACCGAGCACACAACGCTCGATCTGACCGTCGTTGCGCAGTCTGAGTCCGCCGTCGTTCCGAAGCTGAAATGGCAAAGCAGTATTCCAAGCGTTTGCGCCGTCATAGACGGAACGCTCTACGCCCAATCCGAGGGCGCGACGGTCATCACCGCGTCTACTGAGGACGGCGCGCTGAGATGCATGTGCACGGTAACCGTAATCGACAATCCGACCGTCCAGACCAAAACCGTCGCCCTCACCTTCGACAACGGCCCGGATCAATATACGCAGGAGATTCTGGACGCGCTTGACGCGTTCGGCGTAAAGGCAACCTTCTTCCTGCTGGGCAAAAACGTGCAGGCGAATCCGAAGCTCGCAGCGCTTTTCAAAAATACCGATCACGAAATCGGCAACCACACCTATGCCAACGACAGCCTGAACACCTCAAGCGTTGCAGATATCTCCAAAAGCCTCGCCCGAACGGACGCGGCCATCATGAAAGCCGTCGGCCGCGAGGCAACCGTTCTGCGTGCGCCGGACGCCAATCTTTCCGCGCGTCTTTTCGCCACATTCCTTGACGCGCGTCCGTTCATTGGGTGGTCGAAGATCATTCCGGACATGCTTTCGGACGCAACAATACAGTCCGTCCGCGAGGCAACGCTCGCTGCCGCCTACGATACGTCCATACTGGTTCTGCACGAATCTTCGAAGGCGACAAGCGAAGCCTTGTACGAGCTTCTTCAGGATATGATTCTCGGCGGCTATCGCTTCGTCACCGTTTCGGAGCTCAGAGAATTGACCGGCGACACAAGCGCCGTATTCACAACCAAGCCATGATCAGAATAATAAAGCATTCAAGAACGCTCAACCTTCTTTCCTCCGACGGAGAATTGCTGTTTTCCTGCAAAGTTTCCCTTGGAAAATCTCCCGTCGGCGCAAAGGAAAAGGAAGGCGATATGAAAACGCCCGAAGGCCGGTATCGCATAACGCACATCAACCCAAAAAGCAAATACCACATCGCGCTTGGCGTCAGCTATCCGGGCAAAAAAGATGCGCTCGCCGCCCTTCGCGAAAAGCGCATCGGGAAAGCAGCAGCCGTGCGAATTCTGCTTTCCGATCTTCTTCGCGTCCGTCCTCCGTGGAAAACAAGCCTCGGCGGTTTTGTCATGATTCACGGCGAGCACCCGGACGGCCTGTCAGGCGACTGGACGGCAGGCTGCGTCGCCGTTCGCAATAAAGAAATCGAAGCCATCGCCAAAATTGTAAAACGAGGCGAAATCGTCGAAATTCTGCCATAGGCAACACCATGTACGCACAAAGCACACATGCACCCGGATCATCAGATTTCCGAGGTGCATGTGTGCTTTATGAAAAAAGGCATGGCGTTTTTTTGTATGGATTTGTTTTGAAACACAAGGGGCTGTTGCACAACAGCCCGGAGAAAAAAACAGAGCTTTCAACCACTGGGAAAGTGGAAGAAAGCTCTGTTTTGTTGTAAAATGAAATTGCAATGAACAAAATACAACACGAGCAGTATATAACAATCCAGCAAGGA
>JAFWZN010000107.1 GCA_017522345.1 Clostridia bacterium
AGAACTGATACTTTATATGGATTACTACAACAACCATCGTATCAAGGCAAAGCTTAAGGGCTTGCCGCCTGCTATTCACAGACAACAAGCCCTCTCGGCTGCCTAATCTATTATTCTGTCTAACTTTTTGGGGTCACTTCACTTGTTTTGCATTCGTCTCTTTTTGCGTTTTTGGATCATGGCCGATCCGACGCGTATTCCGTTGGAGAAAGACCGGTTTCCTGCTTAAATTTTCTTCGGAAGGAGGATGAATGAATATATCCGACGGCAAGGCTGACTTCGTCGACGGAAAGCTTCCTTTCGGAAAGCAATTCGCAGGCTCTTGCGTATCGCGCCTTCCACAGATAGTCGGAAAAGTTTTCTCCTGTTTCCTTTTTGAACAGGTGGCTCATGTAGGCAAGGCTGATATTGTAAGAAGCGTAGATAGACGAGATGCTGAAATCAGGATTGGAAATGTTTTCGCTTACGATTTTTTCTATCGCCTTTCCGTTTGGAAACACGCTTGCGGTCTGGTTTTCAAGAACGCTTAGCATTTGGTTCAGGAGGAACTTGATTTCTTCGCGGCTTTCATGAAAGGAACAGCTTCGCGACTGATACAGCGCCTTAAAGTACAATTCTTCGTATTCCTTGAATTTGATTTTCATGTTGTCCATCTGAATAGCAAGATCGGACAGAAGATCAATAAGCACGCTTCGGATAAAGAAATCGGGCATGGCCTCGTCCTGCTCGCGTACGGACGCAAGCATGTACATAAGTTCGGAAATCACAAGACGCGCCTGATCGAAGGAGCTGTTTTTGAGATGCTCGGAAAACAGGCTCAAGAGGTCGTGCGGATACTGGTAATGCGCCTCCTCCTCGCGATTTTCCGCGCCGAGCTGCTGATAGAGGACAACTCTTTGTTCATCGTCCGCGCATGCAAGCGCGCTTTGCGCCTGCTCTGCGAGGGAGGGAATGTCCATAGCGGAGGAAGAAGTGTCGCTTACGCCGATTTTCAGGCCTGCCTTTTGAGAAACAGCGTTTGCGAGCTTTGAAAGCGCTTCTTCGTGGGATGAATACGCGTCAAAGCGGTGATTGATGAGAAATACGGATTTATTCCCTTCCTTTTTGATGATCAGCGCATGATCGTCCGCGTCAAACAAAACAGGATCTTTATCCGTCAAACCTGAAATCGCAAGGGCGGCGATGAAGTGATGCTCCGGCGGCATAAAATACGCGTCCGCATCGATATCGGAGCGGGCGATTTCGTTTTCCGGCAGAAGCATGGCGTCAAGAAGCATTTTCTGCATAACGGTTCTGTAGCGTTCAATGCGGGTGCGGAGGTTATCATTTTGAGTGATCTGATTTTCGATAGCGGAATTCAGGCGGCTTAAGAGGTTGGGATTGTTGTGCTCCGACGATTTAAACTTGTTTGCAAGTCGCTGAAGCGGATGATAGGCGGTGTAGGTGCAAAGCGTCACAAGTACAACGCCGGTGATTGTGATCAGGATAAACATGGGCATGCTTGCCGTGAGCGCTTCGCTGATTCTTTCCTCCAATGTGCCTGGGTTATAGAGGGACGCAAGCCGATATCCGTTCATGAAGGCGTCTGATAAAAACACATCCTTGCCTGTGTTGACAGGAAATGCGCTTTTATTTCCATTGGCTAACAGCATCACGTTTCCGTCGGGCGCAATGAATGCGGCGTTTGCCACGTTATCGTTGAGGAGCGTTTTCAGTGTGGTTTCGATTTCCACATTTTCAAGCACAAAGAACACCGTGTAATTATAGAACGAATGCGAAACGGGGATGTAGATAAACCGGCTCAGATCGCCGTCTGACAGATAGATCATCTGGCTCAGACTGTAGGTATTATAGTCGTCCGGACGGAAAGACATGCTCGCGCCTGTGGTCAAAAGCGTGACTGTGCCGTCTTTATAGGTGATATAGTCCTTGCTGCTGTAGCAGTAGAGCTCGTTGTGGTTTTTGTCGATATAGCCTATGGCTTGAATCAGCCTTTTTCCGACCACGTATTTTTTCAGCTCGTTTCGGATCAAAGGCGCCTGATAGGATTCGTTTTTGTATTTCGCCATCATGACGTCTACATTGCCGGCGACCTGCGTGTGAATGGCGTATAAGGAGTTGATTTCTTCGCCAAGGCGCGTCATGGCGTTTTTCAGGTCGATTTCAATCTGATTTTCATATTGATTGGCGATGGTTTTGATCAGGTGGCTTCTGAACAAAAAATACATGCTCCCGATGGAAATGGAGAACACGATAAAATAGGAAAGGAAATATCGGAAAAATGTAGCCTGAAACCATTTTTTCACGCTTGTACCCAACTTTCTTAAAATATGTATGCGTTTTTGCGTATAACATGGCATGTTCCAGTGTATCACACGCGTATTTGTGAGGCAAGAAACAGTTTTTCAGAGGCGGAGTAAAATATTGTGCCTTGACGATGAACAGCAGATTGCGATTAAATGGTCTTAGCCTTAAAAAGCCTATTCATATATAGGTGGCAAAAAAGGAGGACAACCAAATGAAAAAGCTCATGTCTCTGGTTCTTGCGCTCGTGATCATGATGATGGTTCCGTGCGCTCTGGCTGAGGACGTAACGACCTACACCGGCTTCGTTACTGCCCGCGGCGACAATCACTCCTACCTTGAAACCATCGCATTCAAATCCACGCTTGAAAAGGCCGGCATCCAGCTGGATGTTGACAACATTCCCGGCTCCATGGTCGAAGAAAAGCGCAATGTGCTTTTAAACGGCGGCGAGTATCCGGATTTCTTCATGGCTGCCGACGTAGACGTTGAATGGTACGGCGCGCAGGAAGGCATCCTGCTTCCCCTGGAGGATCTGATCAGGGAGTATGCCCCCAACCTGACCGCCTACATCGATTCCGTTGACGCATGGGACTTCCTTGAGTGCACTGACGGCCATGTATACGGCGTTCCGCACTTCGGCGAAGCGCTCAACCGCGACGAGGTTCTCTGGGTAAACAAGGTATGGCTTGAGAATCTGGATCTTGAAATGCCCAAGAGCCTTGAAGACGTCAAGGACGTTCTGGTTGCTTTCAAAGAGATGGATGCCAACGGAAACGGCGATACCGAAGACGAAATCCCGCTCATGAGCGCGGATGCGGACTTCATTCATTTCTTCAACTACTATGACTGGAGATTCAACTATGAATTCCGCCTCATCGTTCGCGATGACGGAAATGTGGATTTCCTTCCCCTGACGCAGGAATTCTATGACCTGACGGAATACTGCGCCGATCTTTATCAGGAAGGCCTGATCAACGAAGATTGCTTCACCCTGTCCTCTGACGCAGGCGCAGCGCTTGCCCAGACCAGCGATACGGTCGGCATGTTCTTCTCCACCTCCGGCACCAATGTCATAAGCGGCGAGAAGCTGATGGACTACTGCGTAGTAGAGCCCTGGTGCAATTCCGTTGAAGTTTCCAACGGCATCATGCGCAATACCTTTGTCATTACCGACGCCTGCGAAGAGCCCGAAAAGCTCATCTCCTGGCTGGACTACTTCTTTACCGAAGAAGGCTCTCTCCTTGTAAACCTCGGCGTTCAGGGCGAAACCTATGACATCGACGAAAACGGCAACTGGTATTACATTGAAACCGAAGAGCAGACTGCTGACTTCATTCAGGGCGTTCTGACCGCAAACGGCGGCATTCCGACGTATGAATCTGCTTTCAAGCTCTATCAGGATGCCGGAAGCGATCCCATTTCTGTGTATAGCAACACCCAGCGCGCCATTGCCAGCAAGCACGCGGGCCTTAAGATGCTCGAGCTCAACTTCACCGATGAAGATCTGCAGATCGGCCTTCCCATCATGATCGACGTCAACACCTATTTCCCGCAGTACATGGCAAGCGTCATGACCGGCGAAATGGATCTGGACGAAAGCTGGGAAGAGTTCCAGTCTACGCTTCAGGCCATGCAGGCGCCCGTTCTTGAAGATGTTCTTCAGGGCTGCTATGACCGCATGGGCGAATAATTGATTCTTTTCCTTGTCCGGGTCGTGTCCGAATCGATACGGCCCGGATGATTCATATACGGCTTTGGGTCGTTGTCTGAGGTGAAAAACATGCAAAAGGCCATTAAGAACAAAAGCTTCTGGGCGCGGCTGAAACTGGATGTGGTGAACAATCCCCTTTTATACATCATGATTGCGCCGGTAATCGGTTATGTGGCGCTGTTTTGCTATGGACCGATGTATGGTATCGTTCTTGCGTTTTTGAATTACCGCATCAAAGACGGAATTTTCGGAAGCGAATGGGTGGGCTTTGCCAATTTTGAAAGATTCATCAGAAGCTTCAACTTTTTAAAGCTCATGGAGAACACCCTTGCTATCAGCGTTTTGTCTTTGATCGTGGGCTTTTTTGTGCCGATCGGCTTTGCGCTGATGCTGAATTATGTCACCAGCCGACAACTTAAAAAAACTGTACAGATGGTTTCCTATGCGCCGCACTTTATCTCCGTAGTTGTAATCTGCGGCATGCTTCAGATTATTTTTGCATCAAACGGCCCCGTCAATGCCGTAATTATGCTTCTTGGTTTTGATAAAATTGATTTTCTTGCCGAAGCCTCCATGTTCCGCCCCCTCTATGTGGGTTCGGGCGTCTGGCAGGGCATGGGATGGAGCTCCATCATTTACATTTCTGCGCTTTCGGGCGTGGACTATCAGATTCACGAGGCCGCCATCATTGACGGCGCAACCAAGCTTCAAAGAATCCGTCACATCGATATTCCCTCCATCAAATCCACCATTATCATGCTTTTGATTCTCGCCATCGGAGGGCTCATGGGCGTAGGCTTTGACAAGGCCTATCTGCTCCAGAACGATTTGAACCTTGAAACCAGCGAAGTTCTGTCCACCTATGTCTATAAAATGGGTATGATCAAATCCGACTATTCATTTTCAACGGCGGTGGGTCTTTTTAATACCGTTATCAACCTTATATTGATTGTTTCTGCAAACTATATCAGTAAAAAGCTTGCAGATGAAAGCCTGTTCTAAGGAGGGATTTTAGATGCAGAAAGTGATTGTGGAAAACAGAATCCGTCAATCCCGCCAGGACAGAATTTTTGACGCGATTAACCTTGCTTTGATGATTTTGCTTCTTTTTATTTTTATCTGGCCTTTGTGGTTTGTTCTGATCGCTTCCTTCAGCGATCCCATGCGCGTTTTAAACGGAGAGGTTCTTATCTGGCCGGTGAGCTTTAACCTCAGCGCATACAAGGAACTGATCCGAAGAGGCGACATCTGGCTCAGCTATCTCAACTCGATTTTCTATACGGTCGCCGGAACGGCGCTCAACATGGTATTCACCGTATGCGCCGCCTATCCGCTTTCCAGAAAAAACTTTGTGATCAGAAATTTTGTCATGACGTTTTTTTTGATCACCATGTATTTTTCCGGCGGCCTCATTCCGCTGTATGTGCTCCTTCGCGGCCTTCATCTGATTGACAGCCGCCTGTGCCTGATTCTGGGCGGCGCGATTTCCGTTTACAACATGCTGATTGTGCGCAATTATTTCATGAACAGCATTCCCAATGCGCTTCGCGAGGCTTCCATGCTGGACGGCGCAAACAGCGCGCAGGACCTTATTCATGTGGTGCTTCCGCTTTCAAAGCCTGTGCTGGCTGTGGTGACGCTTTACTATGCGGTCGGTCACTGGAACGACTATTACAGCGCGCTTGTCTACATCACAAGCCCGGAAAAATACCCGCTTCAGCTGGTCTTAAGGGACATTTTAAGCAATGTCACCGTGTCCAGCGAAAGCGCCTCCACCATTGAAGAGAAGGTGCGCTTGGCCCAGACGCTCAAATATTCTTCCATTATTGCCGCCATGATTCCCGTGCTCATGCTGTATCCCGTGATACAGAAGCATTTTGTCAAGGGCGTGATGATCGGCGCAGTGAAGGGATGAAGCATATGCAAATCGGCCTTAATGTATTCTGGAACAAATACGAGCTTCAAAAAAACAGTCAGATTATGCTGTCTTCCGGCGCAAAGCTCGATTTCGCTGTTTGTCATCTGAACGTTATTGATAAAACGATGGATCGGGCATGCGAGATTGCGGAAGATATTTCGGACACGTTCAAAGAATACGGAATTGCGTATATCGCCAATTTTGAACAGGCGAACTTTGCAAAAGAGTGCAGGGGCGAAGATGGTTTTGAATGGGCCAATCATCCCGACGGGACGCACAGAATGGTTTTTCCCGAAAGGCTGATGAAGGCGCTTGACAAAAACCATAATTTAATCGGCGTAATTTACGACGAATTTGAGCACATGATTGCAAACCGCAACGCGGGAATCAGCCTGAACGCAAACCTGAACGTGTTTACGCTGCCCGAAACAGCGTCCGTCGTGGATGATGGAGAGAAGCTTAAAAGGGATCTTCGTTCGTATGTGACGGATATAGGCAGAACAGGCGTAAAGCAGTTTGCCGGAGAACATGTTTTTCCGATTCTTTATCACATCTTCGCCTCCTGCGGCATAACGCCCAATTTCAAATCCCAGAAAGAATCGTTTTCCAATATTCAGCATGCTATCGCCGCCGGCGCTGCGTATGAGTATGATTTGGAATTGTGGAACTGCGTGGATATGTGGTTTATGCGCACGCATCCGGGTCACAGCGCGAAGGAAATGTACAACAACATGGTCTTTGCATACGAAAGCGGCGTAACGAAAATGTATGTTGAAAGCAGCGCCGCCATGGTGACGGACGACGAAATTAATGAGCTCGGAAAGGAATTTATTCGTTTTACGCAGGAATATCACGGTAAAAAGCGGGCGTTTGGCGTATCAGATCTGCGGCCGGATATCGGCATCATACGCTACGACGACACCTATTGGGGGCAAAGCGGCATCCTCCTTTGGAAAAGGATTCTGTTTGGAGACGACAGGCTGAAGCCGAATAAAAAGCACAGGGAATATCTGCGCGTATTTCATATGCTGACGCACGGCGAGTCGTGCGCAAACGGAATCAATTGGGGAAGGCTTACGCCGTGGTCGCTGAAAAAGCATCGTTCGTTTGCGGGCATGAATTCCACGCTCGTTTTCGATGAAAACGTGAAAAAGGAAAAGCTTGAAAGCCTTAAACTGTGCTTCCTGTGCGGAGAATATATCAGCCCCGAAACGCTTGAAGCCGTTCATGCGCTCGTAAAAGACAACGGTCTTACGGTCATTACGACCGCGCGCTTTCTGCCCGCTTCTCTGAAAAAGCGTTATATTTTTCCGGTCAGGGTGATTCAGGAAGGAAAAGGGCAGTGGATTGTCGTAAAAAGCTTTAGGTCTTTAAGGCTTAAGCGTCTTATTAGACGTTGGCTTGGAAATCCGCACGAACTTACGCTGCGTTTTTCGGATCATGAAAGCACTTTCAGAATTTCGAAAAACGGAGAAGAACTAACGCCAGTCTGATTTATAGGGAGGCAGAGGAATGCAGCTTCATTCACTCTACGAAGTCAGAACGCCTGTTAACCCCCAAACCCTTGACGAATGGAAAAAGATGAGAGAGGATCTTATTGAAAGCATACGCTTTTCCTCCTCCATTGATCTTCTTTCGCACGATGCGCCTTTATCCCCCGTCATTTTCGGGAAAACGGAATTTTCAGATTTTGTGGTGGAAAAGGTGATTATTCAAACGCTGCCCGGCTTCTATGTCGCCGGAAATCTCTATCGTCCAAAAGATCTTACGCGCAAATATCCGGCGATACTCAATCCGCACGGGCATTGGGACAAAGGGCGCGTGGATATGGATCCGCTTGGCGAGCTTCCCACGAGGTGCGCCAATTTTGCTATGCGCGGCATGGTTGCGTTTATCTATGACATGGTGGGTTATAACGATTCAAATCAGGTTAAACATCACGTCGATCGGGCGGAATACGACGACTGGAATTTCGGGCGGTTTTCTCTGCAGCTCAATAACAGCGTAAAAGCGCTGGATTTTGTGAGCAGCCTTCCGTATGTAGACGCCGGTCGCATCGGCTGCACCGGCTGTTCCGGCGGAGGTACGCAAACGTGGTTTTTGGCGGCGCTGGATGAACGCATCAAGGCCGCCGCGCCGGTTAATATGGTTTCGGCTTACATGCAGGGCGGATGCAACTGCGAAAACGCGCCGTTTTTAAGAAACCATTATTGCTCCGTTGATTATGCCATGTGCATCTCTCCCCGACCGCTTTTCTTAGCCGCCAGCGACGGCGACTGGACGAGTCATTCCCGGGAAGTGGAATTTCCGGCAATTAGAAGGGTGTATGATCTGTATGGCGCAGAGAAAAATCTTGAAACCTTCTATCAGTCCGCGCCGCATTGCTATAACAAACCCGCGAGAGAACGCGTATACGATTTTTTCTGCCGCGCTTTCGGAACCCCAAATCCGTCCATGGGCGAAATCAGCGTAGAAATAGACGCCGAAGCGCTTCTGATCGGCGATATTCGGCCGTATGTGAAAAAGGAAGGCTTTATCGATAATGAAGATGCGCTGTTTTCTGTGGTCAAAAAAATCATGCGCAAAAATCTTTGCCGCCTGAGCGAAAAGGAACGCGATAACATCATCTGTCGGGTGTTCCCGGATATGCCCGCTGAGGCGCTCGATATTCCCTATATTCTGGAAGATCCGGAAGGCGGACCTGTGATTCATCTGGCTTCCCGTCCCCCTCAATACGAAATTCCGGACATACCGTACAATCACTGCTATAACTACGGACATGATACGCGGCGTATATCTTCACTTATCGCGCTTTTTAAGGAATGTCCTGAGCGCATTTGCGTTGCAAGCGGGAAAAGCGCGTATCTGGCCGGCATTGCATCCGCAATTATCGGAAAAGAAAACGTCAGATTTGAAAATCCGGCTCAAACGGATATTGACATCCCGGGCATTGAGCTTTTAAGAAACATGCCCGGATCGCCCATAGGAAAGATTTTGTGAGCCGGGGCAAGAAAAAACGAGGCTTATGCAGTCAAACATGCTGCATAAGCCCCGTTTTGTGTATTTGTTTTATTTTCCGATAACAGCCTTGATGCGGCGAACGCCTGCGGAGGAGGATTCTTCCTTCTGAATCTTGAAGGACTTAAGGTCGCCGGTGTTCTTGGCGTGCGGGCCGCCGCAGATTTCCATGGAGTATTCGCCCATGGTGTAAACTTTGACGCGCTCGCCGTACTTGCTTTCGAAAAGGCCGATTGCGCCCTTTTCCTTGGCTTCGGGCACGGTCATTTCCTCGCAGACGACTTCGGCGGCGCCCTTGATGTATTCGTTTACCAGGCGCTCGACTTCCTTGATTTCTTCGGGCGTCATCTTGCGGGAGAAGGAGAAGTCGAAGCGGAGACGCTCGGCGGTGATGTTCGAGCCCTTCTGCGCAACCTCATCGCCCAGCACGCGGCGAAGCGCGGCATGGAGAAGGTGGGTTGCGGTGTGGAGCTTCGCGGTTTCTTCGGTGTTGTCGGCAAGGCCGCCCTTGAAACGCTGTTCAGCGCCGGCATGGCTGGTTTCCTGATGCTGCTTGAATCTCTCGTGGAATCCCTTCTCGTCAACGGCGAGGCCCTTTTCGGCTGCGAGCTCGGTGGTGATTTCGATCGGGAATCCATAGGTGTCGTAGAGCTTAAAGGCGCTGCGGCCGTCGATGACGTTGAGACCCGCGATAAAGCTTTCGGCGGCTAAGAGGAGCGCGTCCTTATCGGTCTTGTCCTTTAAAAGGGCGATCAGATTCTGATACTCGGGGCGCGGGGGCAGCTGCTTTGCGGCGGCGTCAGCCTGAGAAGCGAAGTCAGCGCCTTCCTTGATGGCGTCGACAACGGGCTTGACGGCGTTCGTCATTCTGCCGATGTTGAAAATCAGCTTGTCGAATTCCTTCATGCCCTGCTTTAAGGTCTTCTGGAAGCGCTCTTCCTCAAGAAGGAGCTGTGCGATGATGAATTCTTCGTTTCTCTTAAGCTCGGGATATACGTCCTTATACTGGTTGACGACAACCTTCGCGATTTCGGCGGTCATGCCTTCGGGCATTTCCAGCTTCATGCCGTGGCGTACGGAGCGGCGGATTAAGCGGCGCAGAACATAGCCCTGATCGACGTTGGAGGGGGTTACGCCGCGGTCGTCGCCGATGATGATGGTGGCGGTGCGCATATGGTCGGCGATGATGCGGAAGGAGCGGGTGTATTCGTCGTCGGAAGAATAGGTCTTCTTGGAAAGCTCCTCGATCTTCTTGATGATGTCAGAGAAGAGGTCGGTTTCGTATACGGTCTTTGCGCCCAGAAGCACGCCGATGGTGCGCTCAAGGCCCATGCCGGTGTCGACGTTCTTCTGCTCGAGCGGCGGGAAGGTGCCGTCTTGCTGCTTGTTGTACTGCATGAAAACGTCGTTCCAGATTTCAAGATAGCGTCCGCAGCTGCACGCGGGGGAGCAGTCGGGGCCGCAGGGCGGCTGATCTTTGATGACGAACATCTCGGTATCGGGGCCGCAGGGGCCGGTGGTGCCGGCGGGGCCCCACCAGTTGTGCTTGGCGTTCAGATAGAAGATGTGGTCGTCCTTCACGCCGCACTCCTTCCAGTAGCCGGCGGCTTCCTCGTCGCGGGGCGCTTTTTCGTCGCCTGCGAATACGGAGAAGGCCAGCTTTTCCGGGTCAAGGCCGAGCCATTCGGGGCTGGTCAAAAATTCCCAGGACCACTGAATCGCTTCCTTCTTGAAGTACGCGCCCAGAGACCAGTTGCCCAGCATCTCAAAGAAGGTGCAGTGGCTGGCGTCGCCGACCTCGTCGATGTCACCGGTGCGGATGCACTTCTGAACGTCGGTCAAGCGATTGCCCATGGGATGCTTCGCGCCCAGAAGATAGGGAACGAGCGGATGCATGCCCGCGGTTGTGAAAAGAACGGTGGGGTCGTTCTCGGGGATAACGGACGCGCTGGGAATGACGGCGTGTCCCTTGCTCTCGAAGAATTTCAGATACATGCGGCGAAGGTCGGCCGCGCACTTGATGTTCTGATTCATGTTGATTACGCCCTTTCTGTCTAAAAAAATGTATGCGCCAATTCATCCCCAAGGACGAAATGGCGCTCTTTCGCGGTACCACCTTGTTTGACCGCGGTTAAATGCGATCCTCTTTAAAGCGTATAACGACGCTACCCGCCGCTCCATTTCCTGAGCGGAGCGCGCACGGCGGCAAGTAAAAACGCAAAGGGCGCGCCGGCTCGCATCAACCGCCGACTCTCTGAAGCAGCCCCAAGCGCACAAAACCGAGCGCATGGCTTTTCGCATATCATTATAGCGGCGATTTCATCAGGTGTCAAATTAAATTTGGGTGCGGGTTTTTCTTGAAGTGGCGGGGGCGGGGTGATATAATATTCGTATGAAAAAGCGCAACCAAAAGGCTTCCCCTTGGAGGGGAAGCTGTCAGCGCAAGCTGACTGATGAGGTGTCCCCAAAGCGAATTTGCTCCCGGCAAAATCTGAGATCAAACGCCGTCTCCACCTCATCCGTCTCGGCTTCGCCAAGCCACCTTCCCCTCGAGGGGAAGGCTTTTGGGAAAGACGACATTACGGCAATAAAAGGAGGAAAAATATGATTATCCGTCAGGCGGCATTCACCGGTGAAAACAAAAAACTTTTAAAGGGCGGCCTTCATTGCCATACCACCCGCTCAGACAGCAAAACCACGCCCGAGGAGACCATCAAACAGCACGCCGAAAACGGCTATGATTTCCTTGCGCTTACCGATCACAGATTTTATAATTTCAAAAATTACGCGCCTGAAACCGGCGTTCTCATCATGCCCGGCATGGAGATGGACGGAAACATCACGTCAAACGACGGCATGTGCCTTCATGTGGTCGCCATCGGTCAGGAGGAAGGCAAAAACGGCTACAAGCAGGACGAAAGATTTGATTCCCATCCCGTCGCGCATCAGGAGGAATTTCAGTGCGTGGTGGACGACATGATCGAAAAGGGCAATCTCGCCATCTACTGCCATCCCGAATGGAGCTGCACGCCCGCGCGGTCCTTTGACAAAATCAAGGGCTTTACCGCTTTTGAAATCTTCAACAGCGGCTGCGTGATCGAAAACAACGAGGATACCGACAACGGCTATGTGTGGAACGAGCTTTTAAGGGGCGGTCAGAAGATTTTCGCCGTCGCTACCGACGACGGTCACGCGGCGGAGCACCACTGCAAGGGCTGGGTGCGCGTGAATGCGGAGAAAAATATTTCTTCTATTTTTGATGCGCTTAAAAACGGCGCGTTCTACGCCTCCACCGGCCCCGAAATCTATGATTTCTATATGGAAGACAATGTAGCGCACATCAAGTGCTCTCCCTGCGAAAGCATCAAGTTTTATACGGGCAGCTATCCTACGCGCATTTTCAGAAACAAGGATGGACTGATCACGGAAGCGGAACTCAAAATCGCCGACCACGCGGAGTTTGTACGCGCAACAGTTACGGACAAAGACGGCAAAAAGGCGTGGACAAACCCCTTCTTCCGCTGAGAAAAGGAGTTTCCTTATGGATTTAAGCAAGCTTTCAAAAATCACAAATGCTTCCACCCGCTCGGTTTCGCCCGAAAACATTACCGGCGAAAAGGGCATGGCCGGAAGAACCCCGCTTGAAGAGGGCAGCGCAAGACACGCTGCGCGGGACCTCGGCACGGGCTGGAAGGTGAACCCCTATTTCCGCGTCGCGCCGGGCGAAACGATTACGCTTGCCGATGTAACGGGCGAGGGCGCGATCAACCACATCTGGATGACTCCGACCGGCTCGTGGCGCATGCAGATTTTAAGGTTCTATTGGGACGGCGAAACCGAGCCTGCCATCGAGTGCCCGATGGGCGACTTTTTCGCAAGCTCTTGGGGAAAATTTAAGCAGATTTCTTCCCTTGCCGTGTGCGTCAATCCCGGCTGCGCATTCAACAGCTATTGGCGGATGCCGTTTAAAAAGGGATTCCGCGTAACGCTTGAAAACCTCACAGACGAAACGGTGAACATCTATTACCAGATCACCTATTCCCTTGAGAAGATTGATTCCGGCGAGGGCTATTTCCACGCGCAGTTCAGGCGCGTAAATCCGCTTCCCTATAAGGATGTTTACACCATCTTAGACAAAATCGAAGGATGCGGTCAGTATGTCGGAACAAGCATGGCATGGGGCGTTAACAACGACGGCTGGTGGGGCGAAGGCGAAATCAAGTTTTATATGGACGGCGACACAGAATATCCCACCATCTGCGGAACGGGCACGGAGGACTATTTCTGCGGTTCCTATAATTTTGAAAATCCGTATACCCACGACCGCTATGAGGAATTTACCACGCCCTATGCCGGCATGAACGTTCATGCGCCCGATCATCTCTACAGAAGCCGGCCGCGTTTTTCCCTCTATCGCTGGCACATCACCGATCCCATCCGGTTTGAAAGGGATCTCTCCGTCACCATTCAGGCGCTCGGCTGGAGAAGCGGCGGAAGATATCTGCCTCTTCAGGACGACATTGCATCCGTGGCTTATTTCTATCTGGATAAACCGGTTTGTAAACGTCCTCAACTCCCGGATCGGGACGGGCTTGAGATTATCTGAAAAGAACAGTAAATCAGAATATTACCTTTCGGATTGATAGACAAACACACAACTTTCATGTATAATTATATTGAAGAGGAAGGGTTTTAAATCCTTTCCGATAGAACAAAGAACTTGGGGGTTTGATAAGCATGAAACTGATTATCAGAAACGACTACAACGAAATGTGCGCATGGGCCGCTCAGCATATCGCCGACGCCATCAACAATCATAAGGCTGACCGTCCCTTCATTCTGGGTCTGCCTACCGGTTCCTCTCCTCTGGGCGTTTACAAGCGCCTGATTGAGAAGAACAAGGCCGGCGAAGTTTCCTTCAAGAACGTCGTCACCTTCAACATGGACGAGTACGTAGGACTTCCCCGCGAGCATGATCAGAGCTACTGGTACTTCATGCACGACAACTTCTTCAATCATATCGACATCCCCGCGGAGAACATCAACATCTTAAACGGCATGGCGGAAGATCTGGAAGCCGAATGCCAGCGCTATGAGGACAAGATCGCTTCCTACGGCGGAATCGACCTGTTCTTAGGCGGCTCCGGCGTTGACGGCCACATCGCCTTCAACGAGCCCTTCACCTCCCTCACTTCCCGCACCGGCATTCGCGCCCTGACCGAGGATACGCTCATTGTCAACTCCCGCTTCTTCGACAACGACCCCAACAAGGTTCCGAAGACCGCCCTGTCCGTTGGTGTAGGCACGGTTTGCGATTCCAAGCAGGTTCTGCTTCTCATCAGCGGCCACAACAAGGCTCGCGCCCTTCGCCACTGCGTAGAAGGCGGCGTAGACCATGCCTGGACCATCTCCGCGCTTCAGATGCACAAAGACGGAATCGTTGCCTGCGACGAGGCTGCCTGCGGCGAGCTGAAGGTTGACACCTACAAGTACTTCAAGGAAATCTACAAGAACGAGAAGTAAATTCAGATTCAAAAAACAAACACGCGGGAGCGTTATGCTTTCGCGTGTTTCAGACCATCAACAAACCTCTGGGTGAGGCATGGAGAGGGAGCGCACTCCCTCTCCATTTTCAATCGATTTTGGCGGCGTGTACTTAAAAATCGCGCGTTTTCACAAAGCGCAGCGACTGAAAACGCTTCCCCTTTCCGATCCCCGCCCGGAAATTTAAGAAGAATTTCAGGGGATCGGTCCCTCTCATCAAAAAAGGCACTTTTTTGATGACTTGAAACACGCGGGAGCGGTATGCTTTCGCGTGTTTGTTTTTATATTGCTTAAATCAGCCGTAAAGCGGAAAGCTCCGCCTTACGCGATATGCTTTTTTGATACTGTTGCAAACGCAACCCAAATGTGCCGGGAGAATTGAAATTTTGCTCTTTTTCCGTTATAATGATAGCGCATGAACGGGATATCGCCGTTTTGCATATCAATATACGAACCCTGTGTTCAAAACGGAGGAAAAATATATGAAAGCGTCGTTTCTTCGTGAATTGCTATTGCCGTTTTTAGGTACTTCCCTTGGCGCGGCGTGCGTATTTTTTATAAAGGGCAAGATGCCCAGACCCGTTCAAAGGTTTTTGATGGGCTTTGCCGCGGGCGTAATGGTCGCGGCGAGCGTATGGAGCTTGCTCATTCCGTCCATTGAGGCGAGCGAGAATATGGCAAAATGGGCGTTTGTGCCCGCTGTTACCGGTATTTTTTTGGGAATTCTGTTTTTGATGGTGCTGGATAAGCTGATTCCCCACCTTCACATGAATTCCGAGGAAGCGGAAGGCCCGAGAACTGCTTTTCGAAAGTCCACCATGATGTCCTTGGCGGTTGCGCTTCATAATCTTCCCGAGGGCGTTGCGGTTGGCGTGATGCTCGCGGGCATTGCCTCGGGCGGCGAGCTTATCGCTCCGGCGGCAGCGTTTGCGCTGTCCCTCGGTATCGCCATACAGAATTTCCCCGAAGGCGCGATCATTTCGATGCCGCTTGCCAGCGAAGGCGTTTCAAGGAAAAAGGCGTTTTTCCTGGGCGTTGCTTCCGGCGCTGTTGAACCCGTCGCGGCGCTTGGAACGCTACTGATTGCGGGCGCGGCTTCCGCATTTCTTCCTTACCTTTTAAGCTTCGCCGCGGGCGCGATGCTGTATGTGGTTGTAGAGGAGCTGATTCCCGAAATGAGCGAGGGCGAACATAGTCACGCGGGAACGCTTGCGTTTGCCGTCGGCTTTGCGCTTATGATTGTGCTTGAGGTCGTGCTTGGATAATGATTAGGCGGATGATTAGGCGGATGATTTTGATCATCCGCCGCTTTTTTATGCGCTTATAATCATTTAATATTCATACGAGTCGCATTTATGCTTCATAAGCACGCAGTCCACAACATAGCTTCCCGCATCGGTTACGAGGTACCAGCTTAAATTATATTCATTGCTCTCTGTGAGCCAATTGGAATACACAAGGTCGGCGTACAGAAGCGTCGCTTTTGCCATTCTTGTGGAATTGGCCATTTTAACAGCCTCCTCAAGGGGAATGGGCGCGATGACTTCTTCGCTTTCGGTAAAATTGTGCCAGCTTAAGTCGAAGCCGTTTAAGCCGTTCACGCCCACGCTTGCTAATATGCCGTCGCCTAAAATGGAAAGGCCGGAGAGCGCGCGGTGTTCAAAATTGAAATAGTGAAGGTCGCGTTCATACATGTATTTTCGGTATTCCTCGTCCGTCATCCAGCGGTCGGCGTAGCCCCATCTTTCCCGAATGAGGCGCGACTTTCCGACATGATCGGTTTCGCCGCCTGTGAAATAACGGCTTAGAAGTCCCTTTGCGATCAGTGCGCTTTCCTCGGGCAGCATGTTCATCCTCGGCGGCTCGTATTCGCCTCCGCGCTCAGAGGAAACGGAAGGGTCATAATACCAGATATTTCCGTCGTCATACACGTGAACGGATTTTCTCTCCCACGGCTCGACATTGGCTTCCGATACGTAATCGTCGCTGCTTGCCCACTCGCTTCGGGGTTCCTGAACATAATTTTCGCCGAGCAGGCTCAAAAGAAGCGCTTCAACATTATGCGTGCATTCGCCCCTGTAAACCGTTTTGGGGTAAACGCCGTAGTCGGTCAATAAATCCGCCTTTTCGTCAATCGTGATGTAGGAAATGTTTACATCTTCGCGCTTTGAAATCCGATCCTCATCCAAAACGTAGTCGACATATGCATATTCGCCGGTGAATTTCAAAAGATCCTTCATCATCCAGCCGCAGACGCCGTCTTCTGTGGAAACTAAAAGCATATCGTTTGCGTTCAGATTCGCAATCACCTTCGTGCCCGTTTCGAGCCCGCAAATAGACTCATTCATTGACAGCCATTCGCCTGCGGGATACAAGATCGCCGGCCGGCCGTTTACTTCATATACGGGATACTTGTACTGCTCCGAAAGGGCAAAAGCGAACATGGATAAGAATACACATAAAATTAGGAAAACACACACTTTTCTTTTCATTGGCTTACACCTCCTGAAGTATAGGATAAACTGGGTTTGTATCCGTATTGTATCAAAGCTAACTGTTCTCCACCTGAATCAGCCGATAAAAAATCGTGCCTGCGTCTTTCGAGAAGGTGAGGGAAAGCGAATAAGGGTGGCCTTTTACGTCGGCCTTTACGGTTGAGACGCTGCCGCCGTAAGAATTTCCGTTTGTGAGGTCGGAAATTTCCGAAAAGCCGTTCAAACGCGCGTATTCCCTTAAAAGAGCATATGAATCGATGCCGGTAACGCTTAAAAACCCCTCGGCGTCGTATTTTTTTGTGTTTTCCCAGCGCTGGATGGCTTTTTGTGCGTTTATGACGGAGATGCTTAAGATTTTATCGGTTTCGGGGTCGGTTACAATGCGGACGCTGCCGTCTTTTGCATGCAGCTCCGTTTCCAGAAACGCAAAATGAACCGATACGGATTTATGGGTCAGGGTAAAGCTTCTCTCCCGGATTTCGCCCGCGCCGGGATCGGGGAAAAGAACGCATGCACCTTCGGGAAGATCTGCGACCGTGTTCCATTCGGTTTCGTGCGTCTTCCGATAGTCCATGGACATGTTTTCGTAATTCGTCAGCGCACGTATTTTATCCTCCAATGTGCCGATGTAGGAAAATTCCGCCTCCGGGCAGAAAACCACATATACGGGGTCGGTTTCGATGCGTCGGTCGGAAACATAGGCAATCAGATCGGGAAGAAACAGTCCGCCTGCAAGCAGGCAAGCGATAAGCGCATACGATAAAAGCTTTTTAATCATTTTGCGCCTCCTTTAAGGGTATTGAAATGCGCGTGCCTCTGCCCTTTTCGCTTTCGTAGAAAAGGCGCGTATCGTGCAGGCGCGCAATTCTCGCCGCCAGCGAAAGTCCGAGCCCTGCGCCGCCGTGCGCGCGCGAACGGGCCTTGTCCGCGCGGTAGAATGGCTCCTCCGCATGCAGAAGCGTCTCTTCGTCCATACCGCAGCCGTCGTCCGTGACGGACAGGAGCACGCGTCCGTTTTCCCGCGCGGCGGAAAGGGAAATGTTTTTCGCCCCGGCGTTGATGGCGTTGTCAACTAAATTGCTTAAAAGCGTTTCCAAAAGCATGCCGTCGGCAAAAACGATCGCATCCGTTTCTTCTATTATAATGTCGGTTTTTGCGGAAAACAAGTTTTTGGTGTTTTCCATGATTCTGTGCAAGGCGCATGGCGAAAGATTTGCCTTTTCACCCTCGGACAGATAAATCCACTCCATCATGCGTTTTGAAAGCCGATCGAGACGCTGCGCCTGATGATAGACGGTTTCAAGGGACAGAAATTTTTCTTCCTCACTCTTTTTCCCAAGCAGCATGAGATCCGTTTCGCCCATGATGGCCTGAATGGGCGTTTTCATTTCGTGGGTTAAGTCGCCGATGAGTTCCTCGCGCCGAAGAATTTCATCTTCCACTTTATCTGCCATGATGTTGAAAGCGTTTGAAAGCGTCTCGATTTCGTCGTTTGTACGGATGTCCGATCTTACCGCGCGGTTTCCCTCCGAATGCGCCTTGGCGGTTTGGGTCAGCTTCTCAATGGGCTTTGAAATCGACCGCCCTGAAAAAACCATGATGATCGCTGTCAGGGGAAGAAAAATAAGGTATGCGGCCTTGTAAATTTTTGTAAGCATGTCGCGCATGGCATATAGATCGGAAAGCGGGTTTTGAACGGAAAGCCGGTAGCGTTTGTTTCCAAGGCATAAATCGGTTTCCGCGGTCATGATACCGTTTGAAACGAAGGAAACGGCGCTTTCCGCTCTTTCCGCTTCCTCCATTTTCGCGCTTAAATCATACTGCCGCGCGATTTCGTTCAGCTTATCGATATCTGCGTCCGCGCCCTTTAGAACATACGCCGCGTATGCGCTCTGAACGCCCTTGCAGCAGGCCGAGAGCGTGTCGAATGTATGCGCATGCTGCGCCATGTAGCTGCGCTTAAACGAAATGGAGATAAGCGCCGTCGCAAACACCGCCGTCAGGCATGCAAACACAATAACGGTGCGTTTTAAAAGTTTATGTTTGATCTTTTTCATGCATTCAACCTGTAACCGATGCGATTTACGGTCACAAGCGTTCCCTCCCAGGATAGTTTTTTTCTTAAGCGCATGACGTGCAAGTCGACCGTTCTCGAGTCGAGCGTATATTCGCCCTGCCACACGCGCTCGTAGATGGTCTCTCTGAAAAGCGCCGCGCCTGCGTTTTTCATAAAGAATACGCAAAGGTCGAATTCCTTTGCCGTAAGCGGAATCTCGCGCCCGTCCTTTACGCACGTGCGTTTATCAAGGTTCACCGTCACGCCTGCCTTTGTGAATTCGGTTTTTCCCTTTTGATAGCGCCTCAGAACAACTTCCACGCGCGTAAGAAGCTCGGTCAGATCAAACGGCTTTACAAGGTAATCGTCCGCGCCGAGCTTTAACCCCTTCACTCTGTCGCTCACCTGCGCCTTCGCCGTTATGAAGATGACGGGAATCTCCTTAGGCCGTATGTACTCCATGATTTCAAATCCGTCCGCGCCCGGAAGCATTACATCAAGCAGAATAAGATCGTATTTATTCTCGTCAATTTCGTCGCAGGCGGCAAGGCCGTCAAATGCCTGCCCGCAGGCGTATCCTTCCGATTCAAGTCCCGCGCGGATGAAATTCGAAATGGCTTTTTCGTCCTCAACAATCAATATTTTCATCATGCTGCCCGCCTCCCCTTCGCATTTCTTATTTTAGACCTTCATTGTATCACAATTGTTTCTGATTGACGAATAAATATATCCATCTTCAACACACATGCGCTTGACAAGATAACCCGTTCGCTGTATAATGTGCCCGTCCGAAAGCGAAGGAGCATCGTAATCAAGCGGTGTTCCTTATTGTGCTTTGCGGAGATTTTTAATAATGTGCAAAAACGCATTATAGAGAGAGGTTTCATTATGACTGAAAACATCCAGGAAGGCGTCGTTCTTACTCCCGACGGAAAGAAAAAGCTTGAAGACGAGCTGTATGATCTGAAGGTCGTTAAACGCGCCCAGGTTGTTAAGGATATTGCCGAAGCCCGCGCGCACGGCGACTTGAGCGAAAATGCCGAATATGACGAGGCGAAGAACGAGGAAGCCCGCGTTCACAGCCGCATTGCCCAGCTGGAGGAGCTGCTTGCCAACGCCATCATCGTTGACGATGCGCAGATCAACACCACCTCCGTTTCCGTCGGAACCATCGTAAAGGTGTTCGACGAGGAATATCAGGAAGAGGACGAATATGTCATTGTCGGCTTCACCGAGGCGGATCCCGCCAAACTCCACATCTCCGCGGAATCCCCCATCGGCGCGGCGCTCATGGGCGCGCACGTAGGCGAAACCGTTGAGGCGCAGACCCCCGGCGGCATTGTAAAGCTCACGATCCGCGAAATCAAACGCAGATAACAGACAGGCTTACGTATATAAGGCCTGTCCTGTCGGCAGGCCTTTTTTTACTGAATATCACGCGCTGAAAAACGCGCTTTTGGGAGGAACACCACCATGGCAGACAACAATCAGGTTCAGGCTCCCCTCACGCAGGAAGCGGTTTCCGAGCAGAATGAAATCCGCTTAAACAAGCTTCGCGAGCTGACCGAAGCCGGCAAGAACCCCTATGAAATCACCCGTTTCGACAGAACCCATCTGTCCGACGAAATTCTTTCTTCCTTCGAAACCCTTGAAAACGAGACCGTGACCATCGCCGGCCGCATGATGAGCCGCCGCGTTATGGGCAAGGCGTCCTTCGCTTTCCTTCAGGACAGAAATTCCGGCATCCAGATCTATGTGCGCCGCGACGACGTAGGCGAAGAAAGCTATGCCGATTTTAAGAAGATGGACATCGGCGACATTCTGGGCGTTACCGGCGTTGTCTTTAAGACTAAGACCGGCGAAATCTCCGTGCATGCCCATAGCGTCACGCTTCTCACCAAGTCCCTCCATCCGCTGCCCGAGAAGTATCACGGCCTAACCAACACCGACACCCGCTATCGTCAGAGATATCTCGACCTCATCGTGAACCCCGAAGTCAAGGATACGTTCATGAAGAGATCGAAGATCATCTCCACCATCAGAAAGTATCTGGATAATCAGGGCTTTATCGAGGTTGAAACCCCCATGCTCGTTTCAAATGCCGGCGGCGCGGCGGCCCGTCCCTTCGAAACCCACTTCAACGCCCTCGATGAAGACGTGAAGCTTCGCATTTCCCTTGAATTGTACTTAAAGCGCCTGATCGTCGGCAGCATGGAAAAGGTCTATGAAATCGGCCGCGTGTTCAGAAACGAAGGCATCGACACCCGCCACAACCCGGAATTCACCCTCATGGAGCTTTATCAGGCCTATACCGATTATCACGGCATGATGGACCTGACTGAAAACCTCTACCGCCATCTGGCGCAAGAGGTCCTCGGCACCACCACCATCACCTATAACGGGATCGAAATGGATCTGGGCAAGCCCTTTGAGCGCATCACTATGGTAGACGCGGTCAAGAAGTACTCCGGCGTCGACTTTAACGAAATCCACACCTTAGAGGAAGCCCGCGCCATCGCCAAGGAAAAGCACGTTGAGTTCGAAGCCCGCCACAAGAAGGGCGACATCTTAAACCTCTTCTTCGAAGAATTCGTAGAAGACCATCTCATCCAGCCCACCTTCGTCATGGATCACCCCATCGAAATCTCCCCCCTCACCAAGAAAAAGCCCACCAACCCCGACTACGTCGAGAGATTCGAGTTCTTCATGAACGGCTGGGAAATGGCCAACGCCTACTCCGAATTAAACGACCCCATCGACCAGCGCGAACGCTTCAAGGCCCAGGAAGAACAGTTAGCCCAGGGCGACGACGAAGCCAACACCACCGACGAAGACTTCCTCTACGCCCTCGAGCTCGGTATGCCCCCGACGGGCGGCATCGGCTTTGGTATCGACAGAATGTGCATGCTCTTAACCGACTCCCAGGCGATCAGGGATGTGCTGCTGTTCCCCACCATGAAGAGCCAGAACTGAGGAACCGCTGGGGCGCAAGGGGTTTGGGGATTGAAAGCCTCAAAAGTGCTCCGAGTGCTCCGATAGTGCTCCACAATCATCAATAAATAACAAGATAAACAAGTATCGCTCCAACAGAAAGAGGACTGATTTTTCGCAAATCAGTCCTCTTTTTTAGTCCTCATACCTTGCAGAGATGTCCGCAAGGGCTTTTTTCATTTTCTCTTTCACATCCTCGGGCCCGACGATCCTGACCGTCTTGCCAAGACCGAACACCCAGCCGAAGAACTGATCGCTCACAGCGACAGGAACCGTAATCCGGAAGTGGCGGTCATCCTCTTTCATAATCAGCACGTCGCGTCCGAACCTGTCCATAACCACACCGACCATGCGATTCTGGAAAACCATCGTCATGGGCGTAGGATCATCGCTATACATGCTGAAAGTGTACTTCGTATAGGCGGACATGTCCTTCTTCTCGAATGCTTCTTTGCCTTCGCGTTCAAGAGTGACGATATCTGTCCCAAACTCATTGCCTTCCAGAATGAACGCCTCAACGTTGTCCATCTTATCCACGCGGAAGTGCTTGAAATCGCCATCGATGTAAGCCAGAAGATAGTAGTTGTCGTCGGTGTAGATCATCGACCAGGGGCTTACTGTGTAGCGTTCGCCTTTCCTCATGTACTTTTTCTGTTTCTTCAGATCGAACGTGAAATATTGAAAGCTGATCTGAGCATTCATGGAGATGGCACGATGGATAACTTCTATGTTCCTGAAGAGGACAGAGCTGGAATTGATACTCTTGACGCGGTTTGAAAGAACGACGTCGCGCTGCAAGTTTTGTGCTTCGTATTTGCTGCACAGAGTTTCTATCTTCTTGATCAGTTCCCGTGTTTTCGCTTCGGACAGGAACTTGGAAGACTGGATCGCGTCAATCATCATCTTCAGTTCCGAGATATGGAAGAGACGTTCTGCGACGGAATAACCACGTTCTCTGCCTTGGGGAGGCGTAACATCGAGGATCTCAGACTCTCGGAAAGCACGCATGTCATCGTAAATACTCTTGCGTTCCGCCTTCATGTCATACTTTGTCTGCAAAAGCTGCAGGATCCTGTCCATTGTGATGCTGTGTTTGTCGTCAGTCTCCCGTTCCAGGAGTTCCTTCAGTGCAAATAAACGCATCTTTTATCCTTCACGCTTCATCTATGTACAACTCCCTACAACTTTCTAGAACGCCAAGAAGAATAATTACAACTAAATTACATGTAATCACGTTTCTTGGCTTCCAATTGCTTGATTTTATCGTCGAGAACAGAAATAAAATGGGTATGATAGACATCGACAAAAGAATCGGTTTCACGCTTTTTGAGATCTTCGATACGCATTTTCAAGATTCGAAGATGATTTATGGAAGTGTTCGTTTCGGCAATGTCAGGTCGAATTACATCCCTGAAGGCAATCTTTTTGATTAGATTGGCAACGATTCGTTTTATTTCATTATTCCCAGACGCGTATCTCTCATAAGCGCTTTCCATCATTCCTGAATCGAAGGAGATATAATATCTATGCTTCAATTCAACAAGCTTAGATACATCTCCGGTTCTGACATCATTAATAAAATCACTTCGATTGGACCAGTAAATCAAGAGATCATCACCAATAGTATGTGCACGATAATAAAGATTTTTTGCCTCTGTCTCCATAAGTTCTAATTCTTCTTTCTCAAGGAGCCTATGGAATGAAGGCTCTTCTATTTCTCCATCCATGATCTTTTGTGCTCTTAGTGAGAGCCCTTCATCAATTTTTCCATAATCAAAGGAAATCGGTATAGTTATGTTATGGCTAATCCGGTTGATTATGATACAAGGGACGGTTGCACCCGGTTGAGAAAAGCGGGTGCATTTTGCACCCCTTTCTGCTCCCTCTGCATATTAATTACAATCTATTCATCCGTCGATCTTCAATTCATAAGCTGCCATTTTCGACAAAATTTCGCCATAGATAGAACTTCACGCGCACCCTATCATTGTAAAGCAAAGCCTGAGAACATCATTGCTCGCAGGCTTTGTTTGCACTATATCTGGTACTATTAAATAATTGCATTCATGAGCAGCAACACTTTACAGTCTCTGCTTTTTCTGCAGATTCTGCCACAGCTGCTCCGAAGTTTTGGTCGGATCAGACACAGGCTTCTCCTCACGCCTGTGCGGTTGTCGCTTTATCGCAGATTGCTTTTCCCGCACCGAAATCGTCTTCTTTTGTATTGACTTCTCCCAGTTCAACCGCGTCTGGGCTATGTCAGCGACAAGAAGAGCCAATGCAGCCCACAACAGATAGGGCTGAAGAGATACCCTTGTATGGGTGGTCGTTTCAGGAAATGAGAGCATTTCTGAACCGACAGTTGTACAAACTCCGCCCGTCTCCCGACTAAGCGTCTCCAGCACACCCATATCTGTAGCTCGCATATCATATTCCTGTGAATAAGGTGTGATCATTCCGCCATCGAGAGCGGCAACAAGCTCACCATCCTGCGTCATCTCAATCTGCACCGCATACGCGCCTGTCTGTACTGTTTCCACATCCGCCTCATAGCGGCTGGGCGAGACCTGCTGGAGATCGAGATTCTGCAAGGACCCATCAGGAAGAAGCACTTGCGCGGTAACCTTTGCTCCCTCTGCGGTATGCTGGGAAATATAACTCAACTTGCCGTTTTCCAACTGCATCTCGCCATCCTGACGCTGCATTGGTAGGATGTGCGATATCAGTCCGCCGAAGAAAGCCGCCGCATCCTCCCACGAAAGAAAACCGCTGCTCCACGCTCCCTGAACGTCGCTCGTCCAGCACAGCACTTTGCCAGCTCCGTATTGCCACCACGCAAGAATCGGATCTCCTCGATCGCTGACAAGCGAAACCGTTGCAAGCGCCCTTTCTGTGGTTGCCAGATATCCGTCCAGCGTTGGGAATCCAGGAAAGTCGGTCAGTGATTCATCCGTTACAATCGGTGTGAAGCGCCGATTCTGAACATAGGAACCAGAAATCAGCATGGTCTCTTTGGTAAAGATTTTGGGCACATTATCAAACTGTCCTGCAGCATATGCACGACCGCCTCCAAGAGCAGCGAGCTTTTGCATGATCTCAGTATCCGCACCGTTTCCGACAGCAACCGTTGTAAGCGTAATGCCCTTTGCCGCCATATCCTCCGCCAGTTCTTCGTATCCCTTATCTCCTGACTGTCCATCCGTGAGAAAAATGATGTGTTTATGTCTGGCTACTGCAGCATCCAGCGCATCATACGCCATGGCGAGCGGTGTAAAAAATGCGGTGCCGCCGCCTGATCGAATCGTGCCGATCTGTTCCTGCATCGCTGCGACGTCCGTAGCATAGCTAAGAGGAACGACCCACTTGCCTTCATCATCAAAGGCGATAACACCTGCCTGATCCTGCTCGGTCAGCACCTCAATCGCACGGCACGCAGCTTCCTTGGCGACATCAAGACGGCTCACACCGTATTGTCCATCTGTCATGGAGCCTGACTTATCAATCACAAGGACAAGCGCTGTTGACGGCAGATCCATTTTGTTTCTGACGTCGATGGTAACGGGCAGCATATTTTCCAGAGCGCTGCCGCGATAACCGCCCAGCGCATAGCTGTTGTCCCCACCGAACACGGCTAAGCCGACGCCGAATTCCTTTGCCGCAGTATCCAGAGCTGAGATCTGTTGATCTGTCAGCGTGTCTGCATCCACATTGGCCAGCGCAATTCCATTGTAGGCGCGCAGTTCCACCGCACTGTCCATCATCGCTGCAGGCAGAATGGTTTCTGTCCGCATCCCTGCTGAAATAAGCATTTTCTCAAGCTCGCGTCCCGAATCTGGCTGGCCTTCGACGATCAGTATGCTTGGAGCGCCGGACACCGTTATGAAAGCTCCTGCGCGATCATTCTGAGAAACTCTGTCATCCGGCATAATGACCTGCGCTTCATAGGTGACAACGCCCGGCTGCGCCACGACGTCACGAAAAACAAATGTATTCTCTCCCTTCATCAGGGAAACATCGCGCGTCGCCGCAGTATTCCGGTTGGCTGTCAGTACAATCGTCGCATCAGATGCTTTCGATGCGTGTACAGTGACCGTTACCGAAATGCTTTGCCCTTGATAGGCTGTTCCCGGAATATCCAGGCTGGTGATCTGCGCATCGACCATATCCATGTCTGAGAGCAGCAGCGTATTGACTGCAATGCCTCTGCTCTGAAGTACCGAGCTGTCTACTTCATTCAACAAGCCATCGCTTACGACGGCAATTCCGCCTGATACATCGGATGGTAGCAGCGCTCCGGCCAGAGCAAGCGCCTGATCCAGATTGCTACCGGTGGCGTCTATCGCCGTTGTAATCCCTCTGTAGACAGGTGATTCCGAGAGCGGAACCTCTACCATGGCGTCCTTTCCGAAGGCAATGACGCCAACCTCCTGTCCATCTTCGTTCTCACTCAGCGCATCGCGTATCACGCCAGCAACGGCATCCTGTTGCTCAGTCATCGAATCCGATGCATCAACAAGAATCCATGCCGCCTTACCACGTGATGTGCCGGGTATGCTGGTACCAGAAAGACTGAGAACTGTCAGCAGGATCAGCGCATATCGGAGCCCGTGGGATATTCTAGATTTTTTCGTCTTTGACGGCCAACGGCGCGCGGTCAGCCAAACAACGATCCCGCAAATCGAAATCAGCAACAGCATCCAGGGATACGTAAAGTCAAGCCACACGTCGTCTCACCACCCATTCAATCATCGTCAGTAGCAGAAATAATGCGATCAGAGCAATCGTCAGCTCCTTTCCGCCCTCGAACGCCGCTGCAGCCCCGTCAGAGGCAATACTGGGTGCAGTGAACCGGACATCGCTCTCAGACAACGGCATGCGGAGCGCAAAATAGCGTTCGCCAGAGCCGCTGCCATCTTCAATCACAAGCGTGTACAATCCTGCATCAGTGGTTCCCGAAAAACGGACAGCGCCATTCTCATATGCGGATAGATCCACTCCTTCTGCATTATTTTCGCTGTGCTGCGCGACTCCCCCATCCGGCAGGGAAAGCTGCATGTGTTGACCATCCGGCATTTCTATCCACGCATTTGCGCAGTCGGCAGGAACAGGGATCACCACATCCTTGCCGCAGAATCCGTCGCCTACATCTGCGGCGTTTTCCGGAAGCAGCTCATGAAGGATGTTCTGAATGAGAATCGGAAAATCATATTTCATCGGCAGGTTTGTATCGTGAATGTCAAAACCAAGCGCCACAGTCCGTCCATCTACTGCCATCACGCACTGATCGTCAATAGTCATCAGCGTCCTACCTCCGATGAGCGGACGATACGCCCGTACAGCCACATCGGAAAGAGTCAGCCCGGACGTCAGTCCGTCATCTCCTGAAAGCTGAAATATGCCTCGGGGTGCAGTCTCTTCACCCGCCAGTATCGCCTGGATTTCAGCGTCAGCGGTGAAATACAGAGGAGAGTCGCCATATACATACAGATCAGCGTCCACGGAATTCCTTTCTTCATCCGTTGTCCGAATGATCTGTATATCATCGCGAAGAGCAATAGCCCGTTCAAGGAATATGCTGCTCTCGCCAGACAGTGCGACAGTGTAGGTACTCTGCATTTCTGTTACATAGTAAAGCCGGTTATCTGTCTGAATAGAATCGTTTTCCTGTATTTCCACATATGCCCACCGACATTCCGGGATATTTAGCGCAGTTCCCTCAGATCCTCCTGCAGGGATATGAAGAGTCCTTGCGTCGCATAATACTCCTTCGGCATAGCACGCAAGCGTGATCTCCTTATCATCGCCATAGTTTACCGCGCGGGCGTAGCCAACACCATTTTCAACCTCGAAGGAATATACGGCACAGTTGTCAAGGCCTCTATTCGCATTGTGAACGGCAATTCCATCGGATGGGATGTAGTCATCCGAAAAAACGATGATGTTCAGTTCGCCAACCTCGCGCTCCATGGCTTCCGCAAGGGAAACAGCGCCCGACAGATCTGCAGTGCTGTTTGACGGTGCCAGTCCATTCAGAACCCTTCGCGCCGCACCCCTGTCCGTAGACCGCATCAGCAGCTGCTGTGTATCGTTGCTCACTGCCAGTATGGTCAGGGCATCCTCAGCGCGCATACCGTCAATGATCCCCCTTGCCGTCTCAACAGCCTCCTCAAGCCGCGTCTCACTGCCGTTCTTTGCCTGCATACTGGCGGAGAGGTCAAAAATCATCACTGTCTCTCCGCCAGCATCCCCCGGAAGAACCGGCCGCATCAGGGCAAAGACCAGAACCGCAGCCATCAGCAGCTGAATTGGCAGCAGAACATTTCTTCTCAGCTTCTGGAAAGGTTTACTGGCTGACAACTCCTGTCCTGCCTTCCTCCAAAGAAACGTGCTGGGTACATTTCTCACCTCATATTTTCGTTTCAGCAGATACAGTATCAGTATCACTGCCAGTGACAGAAATCCCCAAGCAAATATCGGGTGCAGAAAAGTCATAATTTACTCCTTTATGTGAGCATGCCGCCTCGGGCAAGGGCAGGTATAAAGCTTTCCTCAAAGGGTCTTTCTCCCCACAGAAGCATATAGGGGACGCCTCTTTTGCAGCATTGCTCACGAATATCCTTCAGGAAAGCGTCCAACGCAGCATGATACTGCCTAAGCGCCGCCCCATCAATAAACAAGTCGATATCCGGCGCACTCTCAGCATCCTTCAGCTTTACTGCGCCCTCCAGATCCGGCTTCATTTCAAACGGTGAGAGCACATGCACCAACGCCGTTTCCTGCCGCTTGTAGCGCAGATAATCCAAAGTCGATTCAATGCCTTCGTCAAAGTAGCAGTCGCTGATGAGAAAACACATTCCCTTTGGGAAAGGATCGATGTTACGTATGCCTTCAAGGCATTGTGTCGCACCGCCCATTTCACTGCAGTTCAAGAATTCAGAAGCCTGCTGATAGGCTCTGCGTCCTGACATATAGGAAGAAACAGATGGATTCCCTTCACGAATCCAAGCAATACGCAGCCTGTCGCCGCCGATGAGCGCCAGATAGCTGAGCGCCTCCGCAGCCTGAATTGCCTCGCTCCGCTTCGCCTGCATGGAAGCGCTGCCGTCCACAAGAATCGTCACAACGGCTTCCTGTTCCTCCATAAACAGCTTCATGAACAGCTTATCAAATCGTGCATAGGCATTCCAATCCAGGCGGCGAATATCGTCTCCCGGAGCATACTCACGGAAATCAGAAAACTCAGCGGACGAACCAAGACTTCTGGATCGCCTCACTCCCCCCGCGCCGCCGTTGGCTGGATTTTTCAAAGTAAGTCGCAGGGTATCGAGCCGGTTCAAAAAAGCATCGTTAAGCATGGCAGCTCCTTATCTCGGCGACAGCAAATTCAACAGCGATCCAATGATGCCATCGATCTTTTCCCCCGCAGTTAGCGCTTCAAAGTTTAGGGCCAGACGATGGCGCAGAGTTGCATAAGCGACATAACGGACATCATCAAAAGCGACATTGTATCGCCCTTGATTCAGCGCACGAACGCGAGCTGCGGAAAGCATTGCCTGTGCCGCGCGGGGACTTGCTCCGAATCTCAGATATTTACGGCTGATTTCCGGAGAGTTATCAAGCTCTGGATGAGTGGCCAGTACCAGCTTTAGAGCATACTCCTGAACGCTTGGCGCTATGGGTACCTGTCGGGCAATTTCACGCATTTCCAAAATATCCTGAGCATTCGCAACGGCACAGGCATGCTGTGTCTGCGACTTTACCGTCATATCGACAATTTCGGAAAGCTCGTCCAAAGTTGGAAATGGCACGACAACCTTGAACATAAATCTGTCCAACTGCGCTTCAGGCAACGGATATGTTCCTTCCTGTTCGATGGGATTCTGCGTGGCCAGAACAAAATAGGGCTCGTCCAGCGGTCGGGTTTGTCCACCCGCTGTAACCGCATGTTCCTGCATAGCCTCCAGCAGCGCCGACTGCGTTTTGGGCGTTGCTCGATTGATCTCGTCCGCCAATACGATGGAGGAAAATAAGGGACCGGGCTGGAACTGAAACTTATTTCCTTCCTCCGTCTTGACCAGTATATTCGTTCCCGTGATGTCAGCAGGCATCAGATCCGGTGTAAACTGAATACGTGAAAAAGGCACTGAGAGCACCTTGGATAGTGTCCGCACCAAATGCGTCTTGCCAAGACCGGGAACACCCTCCAGAAGAACATTGCCGCCTGCAATCACAGCCAACAGCAAATGCTCCACAACATCCTGCTGTCCGATCATTTCCTTCGCAATCTCATCCCGGATCTGTCCGTAGCGCACCACAAAATTTTCAATACTCTTTTTATCACTCATAGCATACCTCATACCGTCATTCTGTTAATGATGCAAAGTAAGCGTTCACCCAGCTGCGCTCCTGCGCAGTCAGGTTCTGGTTGTCAGCGGCCTTGACCGCCGCATCGGCATAATCAAAGATTACCTGGTTGTAGGGCACACTCTCCCCGATCTGACCCGCGCCCGGACCAAGCTGCGCCTGCATAGAATCCCCTTCCCCCTGCGGGCTTTGGGCTGAGATTTCCGTTTGCGAAGCATCCAGCCTTGTCGGATCGTAGATGCTCTCGTACTCGCCTTCCTTATACCGAGGATCAGCGTTTCCACGTCGGCCGGCCTGCTCCTGTCCGGAACCCTCCTGCGCCTGATTCGTGCTTCCCGGTCCCGCGCCATTGCCCACGCCTTCTCCCGGCTGATTTCCGATACTGTTCCCCTGACCATTTCCGCCACTGTTTCCACCCTGACCGCCTGAGCCGATCGAGGATCTGAGCGAGGATAGCAATCGGGAAGCGCTGCCTAGCTGAGAGAAATTACCTGCCTGAACGGCAGACTGAAGCTGAGAGAGGCTTCCTGCCGCACCAGAAATATCTCCGCTCTGCATCGCTCGCGCAGCTGCGCCGAGCATGTTTTGCATATCACCGCTCACTTGCTGAGACGCCGCATACAGCGAATCTGCCTCTGCAGATTCCAGGGCTTCTTCCATCATCTGCTCCTCACCACTATCCATCGCCTCAGCAAGGGCTCCCAGGCCATTGTCATTCAGCACATCGTTCAACTGATTGACTGCATCGCCCGCCATGCGTTCCCGCAGTGCTTCAAGCCGCTGCTCCGCCTCGCCGAGAGCGAGCATCGCATCCATCGGATCTTCTGACTCGCTGATTTCGCGGCTCAACTCTGCAAGAAGCTTTCGCAGTTCCTGTCTGTCTTTTTCAGACAGGTCACTCATCGGTTTCTCAGATTCCGTTTGCGCCTGCGTACTCGCTTCTTCCATTGTCTTTTCAAAGGCCATTGCACTCCTGAGAACTTCTTCCTGCGGATTGGGCACCAAACACAAGATAGTTGCCAATATGATCGCAGCACCAGCGATCAGACAGTGCCGCTTTATGGATGGGAACCGAATGCAACGGCAGTCAAATTGAGCCAATGCATCGATTGCATCACTATGTAGCAGCTCAGCCATGGGAGAGTTCTCTGTGATCATCAACGCAGTTTGAGCGCGTTCCTTCAGGCCGTGTACATCCGCCGCCCGCGCACAGGACATATCATTCACCGGAATAAGCAATGAAACCAGAGCAGATATGAACACCGCAGACGAACATGCAATTCCAGTCAAACCAGCTTGGTCGCGAATTGGTATAATGAAGGAACATATCGTGATTCCTAGGAAAAGAGCACCTGCGGAAAGGACGCCATATCCGACGCCCTTCCACAGGTGAACACAGCGAAGCTTCCTTCGAACAGGTCCCAACGCCTTTCTTATATCTTTCATACCTTTCTCCTGATACGAACATGCCGCGGTCGAACCAATCTGGCAGCAAGCAAAAGAAGTACCAGAGCTGTAATCACCACAAAAGCCATATTTATGAATGGAACGATATTATAGCCAATCTTTTTCATCATGAGGAAAGTAGCGTACAAACGTCCATGTCCGCCTGCAAAATTCTGTTGTATAAAGGCGGTTTGATCTTCGATAAGCGAAATCAAGCCTACGCCCGGATTGACAAGCAACAGTTTGGGCATCATTCTAAACCCATCCATCTGGGACATTGCCGCATAGGCAGCGTTATCGTACAGGATGTCGGTAATGCTCTTTTTATCAATCGAAGTCAGCAATGGAATGATCGTCCCTATACCGATCAGCAGAATTAGAACATAGCTGATGATCGTGGCGGCAACCGTATTTTTCATGAACGAAGAACACAGGATGCCAACACATGCCGCTGCAAATGCGTAGACCATAAGGAACAGCATGCCTGTCAAAATCTGAAGAATTGATATACCGCCCAGCAGCATTGTCAGGCACATCACTGGCAAACCCGAAAAGATTAGCAATGCCAGAAACGCAAAGCTTTCCATAAGCTTTCCGAACACGATACTGAGAGAACCGGTATTGGTCACAAGCAAGAGCTCCAAAGTCTGTCTCTCACGCTCGCCGGCAATCGAACCGGCCGTCATGGCGGGAGCGACAAGTACGATCAGAGCAAACTGAGCAGCCATAAGAAGGCAGTAAGTCGTAATACCAGCTGACATGCTATTGATATAGAACGTGCTGCCAAAGACAAACGTACTCATTCCAAGACACAGGAGAGCCATCAAAACAGCCACATATACGCCTATGATCACAATCGTACGCACGGAACGCATGCGCCTGAGCGCAGATGAAGCAAGGATTGGATTAAGCATTCTGCGTCACCTCCATAAACACTTTTTCAAGATTCATGGGCGCACGATGAAAATCCGCAATGGGAAGCTCTTCACGCATGAGCATTCTGAGTACATCTGCACACGCAGCCTCTTCGCCATGCAGGCGCACCCGCAGCATATTGGGTTCTTCCTGTGTTATTCCCAATACAAGCGGATTTTCCTTGAGAAGCGTAACTGCTCTGTCGATAGGCCGCTCTCCGCACCCCGAAGTAAATCGAATGTCCAGCGGTGCATCGCCGTTCATCTTCAATGCCAGTGCCTCGACAGTTCCGGAGAAGATTAGTTTTCCATGATCAAGAATGGTTAGGCTGTCGCACATCTCCGAAAGCTCCGGCAGAATATGAGAAGATATCAGTACCGTTTTTCCCATATCCTTCAAGGATCGCAGAATGCCTTTCATCTCCGCTCTGGCGCGGGGATCCATGCCCGACGCAGGCTCGTCCAGAATCAATAGTTTTGGGTCATGTATAAGCGCGTGTGCCAGGCAAAGACGCTGCTTCATGCCACGGGAGAGAGAATTGACGTAGGCTTCTCGCTTGTCCGTAAGCCCCACAAGTTCGAGAAGCTGCTCGGTCATGCGCTGACGATCTTTCTTTCTGATACCATAGCAGCGAGCATAGAAATCAAGATATTCCCATGATTTCAGGTTGTCATAAACTCCGAAGAAGTCCGGCATATAGCCAACGAGGGTACGGGCTTTTCGGTTGTCCTTTCCTATGACAACGCCATCAATCTCCGCATATCCCGAGGATGCTGGCAAAAGCGTTGCTAGAATCCGCATGGTTGTTGTTTTACCGGCGCCATTGGGACCCACGAAGCCATGCAGCTCGCCATCGCCAATACTCAGATTCAAATGATCGAGCGCCAGAAAATTCCCGTAATAGCGGGTCAAGCCCTCAATTTTCAGCATTTACTTCACCCGCCCTTCCAGCAGCATGGTAGGAGTGCAGACCTCGGAATAATCGTCTGCCGATACGTCCGGTCTGAATTGGACATACACTTTGCCGTCTGCGCTGATAAATCGTCCGGGATCTTCTATTTCCTCGGATAGCTTCTGTTCAATCCAGTTTTCTCCGTCATAGAGATACATGTGTACATAGCGCAGATAGACATCGCTGTAAAGTATCAGGCGCGATACATCCATACTTCCAAGCTCTGACAGATCAAAGACGAACGCAGGATTCTCATTAAGACGATGATAGTCTCTTCCTGTAACCGAAATGGCATGATCCATATATGGCTTCCCATCATTGTCGATCAAACAGCGCACAGCTTCATCCATGCCCGGAACATGGTATATAATTCCTGTACTGCCTACGCCGCTGTATTTGAGCTCTGTGCTGAATGCCGTCCAGTTGTTTCTCTGCAGGACTTCTTCGCCGTCAATATAAACAGTGCTCATCGGGAATTCCTCACAGAAAGCAATATAGTGAAACATAGTTCTGTAATATCCGTTTTGCAGCCGGTAATCCTCATATAGGATTTCCTGCATCAGGCGCGCCTTCTGGTTTTTGACCGGGTCAGCATAAGAGACAGTTTCGCCTTCCCCGGCATGGCTGACCTTGAAAATGTATTCGTTTACCATTTCGGTGGCGTCCGAATAGCCGCCTGCAAGCGATTCATACATACAGCCATCCTCATAGACAGGCTTTTTAGGATCTGCAAATGTTGCGCTGAGCAGCGTGAAATCATATCTTTCCTCAATGCCGAGGGCAGGCACCGAGCAGTAGCCAAAGCGGCTGAGGATCACGCCTTCGGTAAGATTCAGTCCGGTATGATTGATCACATAACCATGCAGGCCATCCTCCTCGCGCCAAAGTGCGGTTTCAATTCTGCCCTCAGGAATCTGTACGTCCTCCATCATCAGTATTTGTGAGTTCCATGGACCGGGGAAATTCACGCCTATGCCGTTCTGCGTTCCCTGAACATAGCGGTAATTCAGCTGCGTGGGCCCTGTCTCATTTTCTTCATCAATATAATCATAATAGCCGTTGTCATAGGGCGTCAGGGCTCTGTCCGGGGCAGTTATCAGGTGCTCACCGCTTTCAGCGGATGCGAGCGTAAGGGTCGTGGTACAGTTCAGGTTGCCGTTAGCATCCTGCCGTATACCCGTTACAGACAATGCAACAGGTTGATTGAAATCACTGTTCATTATCACAATGAGCACCAGGAAGGTGCAGACAGCCGTAGTCAAAGGAAGAATCGCCCACAGGTACTGCCGTTTGTCCAAGCGTCTGACAATCAAATAGGCTACAATCCAGGATACAGCCAGAAATGCGGATGCCGCAATGATCAACAGCGCCATACCGGAAGTGTTCTCCATAGGTATGGTCTGCGGCACATACGCCATGCCATTATAGTCGTTGTTTTTTATAGAAAAGCCATTTTCGTACAGCCGCGGGCTATCCTTCAGAAGCAGTCTCTGCCAGAAAGTATTCATGACCTTCCATGTGGAAACAGGTTTCGATCCTAGTTCAAATGCCGTGGTATAGATTACACCATCACCAACGCTGGATCGCCAGATAACAGGCTGATCCGTATCTGTGATCAGAGCCTCACCGCCAACACCTTCGCAGATCAGAATATCCTGATTCACTGTTTCCGCAGTTATGCCAAGGTAGGCCAGAAGGGTAGAAGAAAAATCCGGCCGGTTCGTTACCTGTCCCGCTTCAAGCCCCGTGTATGTATTGAAATAGGGCCAGACGGTTCCGGCATGCGCGCCGCCGCCGACTACCAGAATGTGACCCGATTCGAGCCACTTGAAAAGAGAGTCCTGCTGCGCCTCTGAAAGAAGAGCCATATCAAAATCATCAATCACAATCATACCAAACGAATTGATCAACTCGCTCTCTCCGGGGAAGGTGGCTTCCGTCAGAGGAATCACCTGCATATATTCGCTTCGGAGCAGCTCGTCCGTTTCCATATTGATATTCATGTATGCCAGATTCTGTGGCTCAGATGAAAGCACGCCGATCAGCATTGAATCGGGATTTACAACAAGCTCAGGCTCAGCGGTGAGCGAACAGATCACTTCGCCGTCCTGCAGAAGCTCAACCGTGAATTTATCCTGTTTGCTATATACCGTCACAGGAATCAGCAGATCCTTGACTGCACCCTGTGCCAGCTGAATATCTGTTTCATACCGATTATAGGAGGTTCTCGAATAATTGATATTGATCCCGATAGTTCCATTCAGATCAGCGCCATTGTTCTCAACGCGCACTCTGATGGGCATATCCTTTCCATAGGTCATTATACCTTCATATCCCACACCGATTTCCATCGTAATATCGGGATGCGTGATTTGCTGAGGCATACTTTCTGCCATAGCAGATACATTCAGCAAACACGCAACGAGGAGAAACCACTTTGTTATAAGACATACCAATCTTCGCAACCTTTTTCACTCCATTCTCACATGTAATCTATATTATTAGACGATCCAGAATAGCATTTTGTTTCAGATACGGTATTCTTTTTTTACTTCTGCGTATTGATATCCGTAGACATATCCAAAACGTGTTCTGCCGCTTGGAGTCTTGCCAATCACATACCGGCCTTCATAACGTCCATCCTTGCGTTTATAGATATTCTCCCCGTGTCTAGCCATTTTTTCTCCTCCTGTTCAAAGTACCGCGTCACAAAAAAAGTGACGGCATTTTTGACGGTTTAATATTTCATCTCTCAAATTCGAGAAAGAAGACTTTCAACAAAGCATCTGATGAGGTGCAGCCTTGTCATTTTTGCTTTTGTAGTTAATTCTCATCTGTCCCATTGACTAAGAGCTTCAAAAGTCTTAGAATATATGTGATACTGCATAATAAGGGTTGGTGTGCCAATTCGTGGTCACGTAATCACTAATTTTGCGACACATTTTGCTGTTTCGTCCGCTTTCCCAAGAAGAAGCAGTCGACATGTGTTTGGTTTCGTATGCAAAAAAGACCTGACGCCTACACTCAATAGGCTATCAGGTCTTTTCTATTTAGCCTCAATTCAGGAAATAATCATATTGCATACCGTTTCGGAAGATGAATACCAGCCCCCTACCTTGTCCAACGACAACCCTGTCAACCAACGCCACAAAGGTATATGGATCAAAGCCAAGGCATTCCGTCTGTTCTTCCAGCATGCACAGGAACACCTCAATCCTCCGTCTGCGATCAGTCTTGTCCTTCTTCTGTTCTTCAATGCTTCGGATCTTCTCGCTGAGCTTCTCATGCTCCGCTGCCAGCGCATCATAGTCTCGCTGGTACTCATCTTGATCCCTTCGCACCCTGGCGTTCTCTTCGCCCAGCTCCTGACACGCTCCGTCTACAAACATTACCAACATAATAACCAGAAGCATCATTTAAAGC
>JAFWZN010000108.1 GCA_017522345.1 Clostridia bacterium
AATTTCATATCTTGTGTTATACTATTCATGAGATTTGAAGCCACCTTCTTTAGTTTTTGTCTAGCAGCTTAACTATACCAGATTGGCTCTCAAATCTCTTTTGTTTTTTTATCTTTTCCAAGATGTATTGTAGCTCTACACGGCTTCTTTTTTATAACGCATGAGAAACCATTGACAAAAAACATAAAATGCTGTAATATTTATGAAACATATAAATTGGAGGATATACATATGGTAGGTTCAGGCATCAAAAAATTCGCGAAGGAAAACGAGCTCAGGATCGCTTCCGGCGTTGCCTACGGAAGTCTGTACGGCTATGCCTCCACCCTTTCGGAGGGAAGCGGCTACAAATCTCTCACAATTGCGACGCGTTTTCCCGATCCCGCATTGGAACGCAGGCTGAAGGCGGAGCTTGACGAGAGAAACATCGAGCGCGAATTCCGCGTTCAGTCCGTTTCCTTCAACGTCAAGTCCATCGAAATCATCTTCCGCGACGCGGCGGGCACGATGAAAAGGATCTGCAATTTTATCGACTGGTTCTATCCGCTTTTGAAGGAAGCCGGCGCGACCAAATACAGAGTGTGCGCCGAATGCGGACAGGTCATGGAAAGAGGCGCGTGGAAGCTCATAAACAACGTCGCCTACCCCATGCATAAGGACTGCGCCGCTCGCCTTCGAAGCGATCTCATCGAGGAGCATGAATCGGAGCGCGCAAGCGCAAAGGGCTCGTATCTGACGGGTTTTATCGGCGCTGTGATCGGCGCGGCCATTGGATCGGCGCTGTGGGCCGGCGTGTATTACATGGGCTATATGGCCTCTGTCGTGGGACTTATTATCGGCGTGCTCGCAGAGCGCGGCTACAACCTGTTTAAGGGCAAAAAGGGCGGCCTGAAGGTCGCAATCCTCATTCTTCTCGTCATCGCGGGCGTTGCCGTGGGAACATTAGCCGGCGAATGGCTTACGCTTTATCAGATGATGAAGGACGGCGAAATCATCGGCTACACAACAGGAGAGCTTCTGCCGCTTCTGTTTGATCACATCGAAGCGGACGAAGAGATTTTCAACGGTATTCTCAAAAACATCGGCATGGGCATCTTATTTGCAGCGCTTGGCGTTTTTGCCCTGATCAAGAAAACCTCCAAGGAGGCCAAGCCCACCAAGGTCAAGGATTTAAAGGACTGATTTCATTAAGCTTAGGGCGCTTCGAAAGGAGCGCCCTTTTCTTTTCCCTTGACGAAAAGCATCGCGCATTCTATAATGAAAAAAGAAAATCTCAAGGGATGTGCCTCATGGGAAAATTTGACGGATATCTTTTTTATACAGATTTCGACAATACCTTTACCCTGCCCGGCGGAAATGAAATTTCGAAGGCAAACTGCGACGCAGTCAGGTATTTCCAGTCCGAGGGCGGGCGTTTTTCGGTTGCTACGGGAAGATCGCCCAATTTCATTCAAAAATATGCCGCCTATTTTACGCCCAACGCGCCGCTGATTACTCTGAACGGCACGATGATAACGTCGGAAGACGGCGAAACAATTTTAAAAGAATATCTGCTCGACGAACGCGTGCTGGACGTGGTTCGGTTTCTCCTTCCGATTCCGTACATGCAGTGCGTGTATTTCGGAAACGGCGTCACGCAGTACAACCGCATGACGGAAGGAACGCTTGAAGAGAAAATGGCCTACTACGCTGCGCTTTCGAAGCCGTGGTACAAGGTTGTCACGCGGCAGGACGAAAAATACGCCCGCGAGGTTGCGGACGCGCTCAAACAAAAATTCGGCGATCTCTACGAATTCGACCGAAGCTACGCGCAAGGCATCGAAATCCACCGAAAAGGCAGCGGCAAAGGCGCCTGCATGGAATGGGTCAGGCAGCATTCGCGCAGCCCTATTCGAGTCACCGTCGCCGCAGGCGACTACGAAAACGATATTTCCATGATTCAAAGCGCCGATATCGGCTACGCCGTTCAAAATGCGATTGATGCAGTCAAGCAAGCAGCGGACAGAATCACAAGCGCAAATACCGAAGACGCAATCGCGCGGATTATCGAGGATTTGGATCGGAATCCCGTATAAAGCAAAACGGCATCCAAAATCGGATGCCGTTTTGATTAGTGATAAATCGCATTCATTACGTCAATCAACTGATCAATCGTCAAAACCTCGCCGCGCACCTTCGCGTCCAGTCCCGCTTTTTCAAGCACGACAAGCGTTTCCTCTCTGGACATCGAGAAGCTTGCGGACAGGTTGTTGGCCAGCGTCTTTCTTCTCATGCGGAAAGCGGCTTGAATCAGGTTCATGAGGCGTTTTTCATCCTCGGAATTGAGCGGTCGATTTGCGCGCATATGGAGCTTTAATAAGCAGCTGTCCACGTGCGGCGGCGGGGTGAACAAGGATGCGGGCGCGTCCATGACGACCTCGGGGTCGGCAAAATAGCGAACGGATGCGGAAAGCGCCGACCAGTTCTTGTCGCCGGGCTGACTCATCACGCGCTCGCACGCTTCCTTCTGGAGCATGAGGGTGACGGAATCGGGCATGGGCGACAGGGACAAAACGCGCATCAGGAAATCCGCCGTGATATAATACGGCAGGTTGGCAACGATCGAATAGGCTGCGTTTTCACCGAAGGCTTCGCGCGTCAACGCATTCAAATCGGCCTTCAGCGCGTCCTGAAACACGATTTTCACGTCTCTTTCGCCGATTACATCGCTTAAAACCGGCTCAAGCGCCTTATCAAGCTCAACCGCCAGCACACGCGCACCCTTGTCCGCCATCATCGCGGTCATGATGCCCGAACCCGGGCCGATTTCAAGAATGTTGTCGCCAGTCTGAACGCCCGCCGCATATACGATATCGCCAATCACATTTTCATCCAAAATGAAATTCTGTCCCAGCGAATGCGTAAAGCGGAACACGTACTTTTCAAGCGCAACGCGCGCCTTTAAGGAGAGAGAAAGATCGGCGGGACGGATGTTGTTTTCCATATTGTTTTCCTTTCGGGCGCTTAATTACGCAGGGGTGGAAAAAATGCTTGTTCACGTCCAAAAGGCTTCCCCTTGAGTAAACACTGATTAATCGGGGATATTTGTATTAGGAAGCGAAAGCAAAGGGTTTTTGTGGAATTCGGCTAAGGGATAATCAATGGAAATGCGTCTAGAACCGCATTTTAGGCATAGTTATCCCATAGTAGCCAACATATA
>JAFWZN010000109.1 GCA_017522345.1 Clostridia bacterium
ACGCGCGATTTTGCCGTACATGCCGCCAAAATCGATTGAAAATGGAGAGGGAGTACGCTCCCTCTCCATGCCTCACCCAGAGGTTTGTTGATGGTCTGAATGATACGAAGAGTATCATCGTTGTGATGACCCGTTTCTTGTGGTAGTTCATACCTTCTCTTAAAATATGTTTAGGCAAGAGCCAAATACTATAAGGAAGGTTGAACAAAAATGAAAAAGAAAAATCAGAAACACTTCTTAATTGCAGTATGTATGCTTATTGCATTTGTGATGTGGACGGTAGCAATTCGTTTTATTGATGTGCAAGCAATCGGACCCCAAGCGTCATCTGTTGGATTTGCAACAATTAACAAGTTTGTTCATAATCTCATCGGTGTGCACATGTCCTTGTATACCATCACAGATTGGTTGGGGCTGGTGCCGATCGTTTTTGTAATGGGATTTGCATTGCTCGGACTTATTCAATGGATTAAGAGAAAGCACCTCTTGAAAGTGGATTACAATATTCTTATTCTTGGCGACTTCTATATCGTTGTGATGGCGGTATATGTACTATTTGAAATGCTTGTTGTAAATTACAGACCAGTGTTGATTGGTGGGAATTTGGAAGCATCTTATCCCTCATCAACAACAACGCTCGTAATGTGTGTTATGCCGACTGCTGTCATGCAATTTCATGCCCGTATCAAAAACAATGTTCTTAAACGATTTATTGCTGCTGCAATTATCGCTTTTATTGTTTTTATGGTAATTGGAAGACTTATTTCGGGTGTGCATTGGCTTACCGATATTATCGGCGGTGCATTGCTTAGTGCAGGTTTGGTGCTGATGTATCGTGCTGTTATTCGCTTGGAAGTTAGATAAATTCCAATTTGTCGAGTTGTTGAAAAAACGCGAGCGCCTTTATTGGGGACAATGTCACTCAAGTAAGAACGAAACAATTTACATGCGGGGCAAAAAACCCGTCCCCTACAGGAAGAAATCGGCTTCTTCACTATGTAGGGGACGGGTTTTCTGTTTCGGACTTTTGCTTTTTCCGTCAAGATTGAGAGCGATCAATAGCCGGACTCTGTTTAAGACGCCTCTTTTTTCTTTTATCCCTTTACGCCGCCAAGAACCATACCCGTTACAAAGTATCTTTGCAGGAACGGATATACGACGAGAATCGGCAGCGCCGAAACCACGGTGATGGCGCAGCGCACGGTAATCGGAGTGGATTTGCTTGCGCTGGTAGAAGCAAGCGCGTCTACCGAGGTATTGGCCGCATTGGTCGTATTCATAGAGGTCGCAAGCTTCATCTTCAGAAGGTACTGGAGCGAATACAGATTCTTTTTACTGCCGTTATACAGCTGCGTGTCGAACCACTGGTTCCAGCTGCCTACGGCGACAAACAGCGCGACCGTTGCAAGAACGGGCATGCACAGCGGGAATATGATCTGCCAGAAAATTCGAAGATCGTTCGCGCCGTCAATGCGCGCGGATTCCGCCAGCGCCTCGGGAAGACCGATGATGTAGGTTCTGATAACGATCATGTTGAAGCAGGAGAACATGGTGGGAACGATGTATACCCAGAATGTTTTGCTGAGATTCAGCGTTTTCTGAATTAAGAGGAAGTTCGGAATCAGACCCGCGTTTACGTACATGGTCATAACGACGATAAACGTGATGGGCTTTCTGAGAACATATTCTTTACGGCTGAGCGCAAAGGCCAGCATGGAGGTTAAGAAGATGTTCAAAAGCGTCGTAATCACGGTACGGGCGACGGAAATCCCGAAGGCATTATACGTAAGCTTATCGGACAGAAGCGAATTATAGGCTTCAACGCTGAATTCGCGTGGCCAAAGGCCGATGCCGCCACGCACGGCGTCGATACCGTCGTTAAATGAAATTGCCACGGTGTTGAGAACAGGATATAAGGTCAGGAACATCAAAAGCACAAGAACGATTGTGTTTACGATCGGAAACATCATAACTTTCCGATGTTTTTTTCTCTTTTTTGCGATGATCTCAGTCACTTACGATCCCTCCCTTACAACAGCGTCTCTTCATCCAGCTTCTTCGCAACGAAGTTCGCCAGGAAGAGCAATATAATGCCAACCACACTCTTGAACATACCGGCGGAAATGGCTCTGCCGTACTTGTTGTTCTGGATACCGAATTCCATAACAAACACGTCAAGCGTCTGAGAATAGTCGAATACCTGTTTGTTACCGAGCAGATACTGAATTTCAAATCCGGCTTCCATCAGGTGGCCGATATTCATAATGAGAAGCACTACGAACGTAGACTTGATGCCCGGCAGGGTAACGTTCAAAATGCGCTGGAAACGGCCTGCGCCGTCAATCGCAGCGGCTTCATAAAGGGTAGGATCGATTGAAGTCATGGTGGAAATATAGATGATGGAGTTCCAGCCAACTTCCTTCCATACATTGATCACGCCGACCAGCCACCAGAAATACCTGCCATCACCCAGCCACCACACGGGCGTCTTTATGATGCCCATCGAAAGCAGAAGCGAGTTCACAGGGCCATCGGAAGCAAACATGTTCTGCGCCATGCCGACAACGATAACCATACTGAGGAAGTGCGGAAGATAAGTAACCGTCTGCACGGTTCGTTTGAAGGTACGATTTGAAACCTCGTTTAAAAGAATCGCAAGTAAAATGGACGAGGCCGTTCCGAAAACCAGGTTGATCAAACTCATTGCCAGCGTATTTCTGAAGCCGAACCAGAAAAGCTCCTCCTGGAAGAGCCATTCAAAATTGCCCAGACCGATCCATGCCGCGCCTTCCTTGATGGTGGAAATGTCTAAATTCTGAAATGCATACCGCCATCCCCACAAGGGATAGTAGTTGAAAAGCAATACATACAAAAGCATGGGAACGGACATCAGCATAAGATACCGCTGATCGATCAGTCTCATCCATACCGATTTCCGATTGACCTTCATTTTTGATATGTCCCTCGGTGCGGCTCCTGTCATCGTAAGGCACTCCTTTCAAAAAACCAAGGGGAGAGGAACTCCTCTCCCCAAGGCAGGAAAGATATTCGTTTATTTGGTAGCCAGCTCAACGAGCTTGAGAACTTCCGCCTGCATGAACTCGGTGTAGATTTCAGCATAGGGAGTGATCTCAGCTACGAAAGCATCCCAGTTTTCATCGAGTTCAGCCTGATCGGCGCTCATGATGATCTTGGGCAGCCACTGATCCTGGATGAGGAGGAATTTGTCATAGTCGTCCTGGATGGGGCTCTTGTCGATCTGCCAGGCTTCGCCGTAGGGAGCGAGCTCGCAGGGAGCGTTGAAGAAGTCAGCGGGCTTCTTGTAGCCGTAGGCAGAGAGGAACGCCTTGTCATAATCGCTCATGAGGTTGAAGTAGTTTTCGCCCTGATCGCTGTGCGCCCATGCGTTGCCGTCGTCCTGGGTGCCCTGCTTCTTGGGAGCGGATTCCCAGATGGTCAGAGCGGCGTTCTGCATCTTCCACGCGGCATCCTGACGATTGGCGTACTGCTCGGCGGTCATGAGCATGCGGTCGCCTTCTACGTAGTAGTCTTCGCCTTCAATGCCCCACTGGAGGAGCTTCTGCCACTTGTCAGAGAGAAGGCCTTCGAACAGCTGGATCATGCGCTCGGGATATTCGCACTTTACGGAGATACCGAAGCCGCGGTCCTTGTTGGGAACAGCGCCGTTCAGATACTGTTCGGAGATAACGCCGTAGCCGTACTCTTCGTCATAAACGAGGGGCAGGGCGCAGTAGGTGTTCTCGTACATACCGGCGGTTTCGAGCGCTGCGGTGGCAGTGCCGAAGTCCCAGGTCTGATCAAACATGCCGAGTACGGTGCCGCTGGACAGCTTGGCAATGTACTGGTCATAGGTCATAACGAAGGTGTCGGGATTGATGAGGCCGTTGTTGTAGGCTTCGTTGAGCTTCTCGTAGTAAGCCTTAGCATAGGGCTTGTCGATGAAGGTCTCGGTCTCCCAGTTGCCGGTGTTTACATTTACGATAACCTCACCGTCGTTCGGGCGGCCCATCAGGTGCTGAACGGGGTTGATTAAGCAGAAGTGACGCCAGTCTTCGCAGAGGATCGCGAAGCCTTCGTAGGCAGCGCCGTTTTCATCGGTGGGGTTGGCAGCGATGAAGTCCTCGATCAGATCGAAGTACTCGTTGAGGGTCTTGATCTGGGGATAATCCGCCCAGGCAAGAACCTGCTTCTGGACGAAGAATGCGGGGCCGTTGCAGGCGTTCTGGATCTGAGCGTTGTAGTTGATGCCGTAGTTGGGGATGATGAACAGCTCGCCCTTCTCATTCACGATCTGGGGCAGGATGTCCTTGATGTGATTCCAGAGGTTGGGGGTGTCGGTTTCGTTGATGTAGTCGAGAAGATTGATCAGCGCGCCGGCGTTGATGAGCTTTTCAGCGCTGTTGCCGCCGTCGAACAGATCCGGATAGTCTTCGCCGGCAAGCTTGGTGCCGAGGGTTTCGTCGAGGTCGCCTGCGAGGAATTCGATTTCGAACTTGATGCCGAACTCTTCCTCAATAAGCTTGTACATCTTGTTGTCGTCCGTGGGCTGATCGCCGGGATCGCCGCGGAACACAGTTACGGTGATGACTTCTTCTTCAGCAACGGCAAAGCCGGCGAAGGAGAATACCATCGCGAGGGTCAGAAGAACCGCTAAAAGTTTACGCATGATTTCCATCCTCCTCAAAATATTTGGGGATTTTATCCCCTGTCTGTATAAAGTATAGACAATGTTAAGATTAATAACAATACATCATTAGAATTATTTTGGGACAAATATATCCTTTTACTTTACTTTGGTGAATATTTCCTGTAGACTTGTTTTGTCACAGACGTCTAAATCGCAATGAAAGGCGGGATTCGCATGAGAAACGTATTTTATGAAAAACGCGACCAAACGGTGTTCATCGGTACATTCTGCGATCATCCCTTCCCTTCTCATGTTCATGACGTGGTGGAGATCATTTGTCTGCTTTCAGGAAAGCTGAAATTCAGCGTCGCATCCCAGTCGTTTTTGCTTGAACGGGGCGATATTATTGCCGCTTTTCCCTCCATACCGCATTCCTATGACGAACTTTCGGAAGACGCGCAGGGGATTTCGCTTATTTTCTCGCCGGAAACCATCGGCGAATTCACCCACGCGTTCAGAACAATGCTGCCCGTGTGTCCGCTGCTTGAAAAAAAGAAGCAGGCGCCCGAGCTTGATCCGATCATTCAAGCGATGTCCCGTATTCCCTTAAAGGACAAAAGCCCCCTGAAGCTTGGTTATCTTCATATCTTTTTGTCCTATCTTTTTACCTGCATGCCGCTTCATCAAATGGAAAAAAATATCCATTCCAGTCTCTCGCATCAGGTGCTTCACTACATTTCGGAGCATTTCACGGAGCCCCTTTCTCTTGAAAGCACATCCCGTGCGCTGGGCATCAGCCGCATCCATTTGTCCCATATCTTTTCCCAGCAGCTCAAAATCAATTTCCGTCAATACATCAATACGCTGAGAATCAATCACGCCTGCACGCTTCTTCAAAACGCATCCTATTCGATTTCGGAGATTTCCTACATGTGCGGCTACGAAAACCCGAGAACCTTCCACCGCGCATTTTTAAGCATCTGCCAGACAACGCCGAACAAATACCGAAATCATCTGTTTGAAGTGACGTCTTACGACAAACCTTCTCAGGAATAAAGGTAAATATGACTCTCCCAAGCCGCCGTTTGATTCATACGGCGGCTTTTTATCTGTAGGCCCTTGTGCGTCTGCCCGCTTTCATGTTGGCAAGCACAACGCCCGCGCTTGCTCCGATCAACGCGCCCGCCGTTTCCTCAATCGCCATGACGGCTGCGCTTGCGCCGCTTCCGTCAATGATCGAATACATCCCGTATCCTATGAGAATATACAGTATCCCGACGGCTGCGCCCGTCAAAAGTCCCTTCTCGCCGCCGCGCCCAACGCTGAAAAACACGCCTGCCAGAACGGAGATTACCTTAATCAGCTGATTGACAATGAGAATCGCCTTTTCGTCAAGCCCCCGAACGACCACCCATCCCGTCAAAAGAAGCATGCCGATTACCGTCGCAAGAGACGCAATCATCACGCCTTTCAATATGCGGATAAGCGGCTTTACATCCAATTTCCCCTTCAATGCTTTTCCCCCCTGAAATCGAAATTTTCTCAGAAAATCATATGCGCCTCTCCTTCCAATGAGCACAAGCTTGCTTCGTTGACATGCCCTTGGCATCGTGCTATACTTTTTTCATAAACAGTTAAGGCAGGTTGCATTTCATGGCTATTACACATGAATATCTGAAAAGCATACTGGGCTATCTCACCTACACTCGTTCGGTCGACACGTTTAAAGCCGGAAAGGTCCGCCAGTTCACCCAGACTCATTCCGAACGCGGCACGCTTGTGCGCGCGACTGTGAGCGGCGCGTTTCCATACAAAGTCGAAATAGACATTCCCAAGGACGAGGACGTCCTTCTTTTGACATGCAGCTGCATGGCCTACGAAGCCTTCGGGCGCTGCAAGCATATCGGCGCTGCGCTTTTGGAAAAAATGAAGCGCGACGAAGAGGCCGAGCAAAAAGCGCAGGCGAAAGCAATGGAAGAAAAAAAGCCTGCGTTTGCGCCTTTAAAGCCCGCCACAGAAAAAATCGTTTCTTCCCGCCCCGCGCCTGAAATGAAGGTCTACAATAATCCCATGGCTGCGCTTCTTTTAAGCAAGTATGCGTCCGCCGACAAAAAGAAGCACGCAGAGGACGCAAGCGTGAAGCTTGTCCCGCAGCTGTCCATATCAAACGGAAACGCATCCGTCGGCTTCACCGTCGGAAACGAACGGCAGTACGTCGTTAAAGACTTAATCGCCTTTATGCAGTCGATGAAAATGCATGAGACCGTAACGTACGGCTCCAAGCTTACGCTTTTTCACGACAGAAGCGTCTTTGACGAAAAAAGCAGGCGCCTTCTTGACCTCATCGAAGCGTTTGTGAACGAAAGACAAACATACAGCGCACCCGGCGTACACAATTCCCTTGTGTGCCGCTTTATGCCGCTTACGGGACGCGCTTTGGACGACCTTTTTGATCTGTATTTGGGCGAAGAAATCCCCGGCCGTGAAGCCGGACAAAAGTGGCGCATTAAAGATGAAAATCCTTCCCTTTCCCTCGCCTCCCGCCAATCGGGCAGCCACATCCGTCTGACGCTTGCGCCGCCGGCCGCCGCGCTTTCAGGAATCAAGCGCGATTACTGCGTGGTTTCCTCCACAATATACTGCATGACGGAGGATTTTGCCGAGGCGATGCTCCCGCTTATGGAGCTGTCTCAAAGCGGAGACTTCCTGTTCTCGCCGCAGGGCGCGATGCAGTTCTGCCAGTCCATCCTTCCGCTTGTGGAAAAGCACGCGCCGCTTAAAGAGGCAGACGCGCTTGAGAAGTTTCTTCCCACAAAGATGGACGTGCGCTATTATATCGACATGCCCGTAAGAAGCCGCCTTACGGCGCAGCCGTTTTTCATTTATAACGGCATGACGCTCACCCCCGAAACGCCGCTTTCCGCGCACCCCGAGATCAATCGCGACCGCTATCGGGAGTCCGCCGCTGTCGAACAGCTTATTCAGCATTTCGATCCGCCTAAGTCGCCCGGCGAGCCCTACCATCTTGAGGACGAGGAAAGAATGTACGCCTTTTTGTCCGGCGGCACGGAGAAACTTTCGGAGTTTGGCGAAGTATACATTTCCGACAAGCTGAAAAACATAAATGTAAAGCGCTCCAAGACCGCTTCCGTCGGCGTATCCGCAGGCGAAAGCGTCCTGAATCTGACCATTGATACCGGCGAATTCCCGCTTGACGAGCTTGAGGAAGTCTTAAAGGCAATCAAGGAAAAGCGCAGGTTTTACCGCCTTGAGGACGGACGCTTCATGAACCTGAACGATACCGGCCTTGACGGGCTTGCGACGCTAACCGACGGGCTTGGGCTTTCCGCCGGGGCGCTTGAGAAGGGCAGCCTTGAAGTCCCGATGTCCCGCGCGCTGTATCTGGACAGCGCGCTTAAGCAGGATAAGGACGTGGCATTTGAGCGCGACGCCTCCTTTAAAAAGCTCATCCGCGACTTTAAAACCGTGGACGACAGCGACTTTGTCGTGCCTGAAAAGCTCGACGGCGTTCTCAGAAATTATCAGAAAACAGGTTTCAGATGGCTTAAAACGTTGGACGCGTACCGTTTCGGCGGTATTCTGGCCGACGATATGGGCCTTGGAAAAACCCTGCAGGTGCTTACCTATCTGCTAAGCACGAAGCTGGAAAGAAAAGCGTCCGACGGTCATCCCAGCCCGACGCTCATCGTCTGCCCGGCGTCGCTTGTGCTCAACTGGGGCGAAGAAGCCCAAAAGTGGACGAGCGAAATGAACGTGTGCCTGCTTATGGGGGATGCGGACGAGCGCGCGATGCAAATTGCAAGGCGCGAAGACTACGACCTTATCGTAACCAGCTATGACCTTTTGAGGCGCGATATCGAGCTTCACGAAAAAGGTCTGTATTACGCATGCATACTGGACGAAGCGCAGTACATCAAAAATCACGAAACCCTCACCTTCAAGGCGGTCAAGCGCATTCGATCGATGATCAACATCGCCATGACCGGCACGCCCGTCGAAAACCGCCTGAGCGAGCTTTGGAGCATTTTTGACTTCCTGATGCCCGGCTACCTCTACAAATACCCGACCTTCCGCGACAAGTTTGAAAACCCGATCGTCAAAAATGCCGACGCAAAGGCGCACAAAACGCTCAAAGAGCTCGTCAGTCCGTTTATTCTCAGGCGCATGAAAAAGGACGTGCTTTCAGAGCTGCCCGAAAAGGTGGAAACCGTTCAGTTTGTCACGATGGACGATATACAAAGAAAAGTGTATCTGGCGCACGTTATGGAGCTTAAAGAGGCCATCGCGTCCGCCTCAGGCAGCGACAAGCTTGAAATTCTCTCCATGCTCACCCGTCTTCGCCAGCTGTGCTGCGATCCCAAGCTGTTCATTGAAAACTACGAAGGCGGCAGCTGCAAGATGGACGAAATAGACAGAATGCTTGAAGAGCTCACCGAAAGCGGGCATAATGTGCTTGTGTTCTCCCAGTTTACGAGCATGCTTTCGCAAATCAAGCGGATGCTTGACGAAAAAAATATCGGTTATTTCCTTCTTCAGGGCGATACGCCAAAGGAGGAGCGCGCCGAGCTCGTCAAGCGCTTCAACGCCGGCGAGGCGCCCGTTTTCCTCATCTCCCTGAAGGCTGGCGGAACGGGCCTCAACCTTACCCGCGCCGACACCGTCATTCACGTAGATCCGTGGTGGAACATCGCCGCGCAGAATCAGGCGACCGACCGCTGCTACCGAATCGGGCAGAAGCGCAAGGTGCAGGTCTATCAGCTGATTGCAAAGGACACAATCGAGGAAAACATTTTAAAGCTTCAGTCAAAAAAGCGCGCGCTGGCCGAAAGCGTCACGGAGGAAGCCGACGGCGGCATCATGAGCATGTCAAAGGAAGATCTGATGAAGCTGCTCGACTGATTCTAAAAAACAATAATCTTTACATACGAATCATGAACCTTTTTTCATCCCGCTCGTCTTATATATGTCCGGCTCGAGCGGACAAAAAGAAAACAACGTCATTAACTAAAAAGGATGGAAAACCAAATGAAAAAACTTCTTTCCCTCATTCTCGCCCTTCTCATGATCGCAGCCGTTCCCGCCTTCGCAGAAGAAACCGAAGCGGCCGAAATCGAGTATCAGACGCTCGAAGGTATTGTAACCGAAATCACCGAAACCTACTTCATTCTCGACACCATCGATCTGGGCGAAGTTCAGGTAAACTTTGACAGCGAAACCCATTTTTCCGAGGAGCTCCCCTTCGCCTGCGGCCAGTACGCCTTCGTAACCTACGGCGGCATGATGACCCGCTCCCTTCCCCCGCAGATCTACGCTATGAACGTAACCGTCAGCCGCCTGATGGGCGAGGTTCTTTCCACCGATGAGCCCTCCAACACCATCATGATCATGACCCAGCTTCACGGCGAAGTTCTTGTGCACCTGATGGAAACCGATTCCGCGCTCAATTACGCCGAGGGCGACCTCGTCATGGTATACAACTCCGGCGCGATGGCCATGTCCCTTCCCCCGCAGGTCGGCGGAAGCCTCATCATGAAAATGTACACTGTGAGCGGCGTTGTCACCGAAATCGGTGAAGACTATGTTGTAATCGACGAAAACGGCGCGCTTTATCAGGTCGTTTTTGCGCCCGACACCACAGTAACCATGCCCAGCACGGAAATGCAGGTCGGCGACAGCGTATCGGTATTGTTTAACGGCATGATGTCCCGCTCCATTCCCGCCCAGATCACCGCGATCGAGCTGACCGTAAACACCGTTTCCTCTGAGGAATAAGATCCATAAAAAAGCCGCCGACTGAACAAGAAAAGCGTTCAGCCGGCGGCTTTTTTTGATTAAAACTCGATATCGTATCTTTTTCCGTTTGAGAAAAGCGTTCCCTTTGCAAGCTGTACCTTGAGTATGCAGGTGTTTTCGTTTTTCTCATTCATGTGACCGTTGTTAATCCACGCGGAAAACGCGTTTTTCAGTTCCTGAAAAATCCTGTCATTTTTGGTTAGGCCTACCCATCCCTGGTTTTCCGCGACGCCCTCGCCCGTAAACCAGTCTCCGCTGACGGCAACGTCCGCCTGCGCTTCGATCTGTCTGATCTTTGACGATCTTGCATCCGTGATTACATAAAACGCGCCGCCTCTGTACAGCGCATTCACCGTTCGCACGCGGGGTTTTCCGTTTTCGACTGTCGCAAGCGCAATCAGCGAATCCTTGCCGAAGCGCTCGTTCATCATTCGCGCGGTTACCAGATCAAGCCTTGCCATTTGAATCATCCTCCTCCGCCTTCACAATCGGTATCGTAAGCCGTGTCGTGTATACCTCGTTTTTCTCTTCATAAGAAAACGCGCCCGCATGGCTTTTTAGGATTTTCTCGCACGATTTCAGCCCGATACCGGAGCTTTCCGCATTGCCTTTTTTCTCAAGCACAGCGTTCATGGTCTGAAACACAAATAAGCCGTTTTCCTCTTTGAGGCTGACAAGCACCGGTTCCGATATGTCCGCATATTTTCGGATGTTGGAAACGATGTTGTCAATCACGCGGCGCAAAAACGGCGCGTTTGCCCGAATCGGCATTTCGCGCTCAGGCCCAGTTACCTTAATTATATACCCATCCGTTTCAAGAATCAAGGCGCTTTCCAGCCAAAGCTGAGAAAACAGCATGCCCGCATCCATAATCTCGGTTTCAAAGGGTTCGTCGGACGGCTGGTATACGAGGAAATATTCAAACAGCCTGTCCGTCATTTCCTTAATCTGGTACGCCTTTTCCCTGCCCGAGCGGATGTATTTTTTCATCTGCTCATCCGATCCGCATTTTCCAAGCTCCACGATATCCAGATAACCGATAAGACTCGTAAGCGGCGTTCTGAGATCATGCGACATCGCGGTTAAAAGCTCGCTTGCGCGCCGGGTCATCTCCTCTTCCTTTGCAAGACGCTCGATGAAGCTAACGCGCATCTTATCCATATCAAGCGCGAGGGAGGTGATTTCGTCGTTTCCCCGGATGGTCACGGGAGAGGACAAGTCGCCGCTTTCCATCGCCTGAAGCTCGCGGCTCAAAAGGAAAATGTATTTCGTCTTTTTACGGATGCAGGCATAGAGAACAAACACAAACAGCAAAAATGCGATCGCTCCGCTTGCATACAGCCCGTACTGAGACGCTCTGTACATCGGAAAATACATCACCTTTACCACGCGGGAGCGGATCCTGTCTCCCCGGGAGGCAACGGCGGAGGAATACCAGTACTCGGAATACTCGTCCTGCAAAAGGTTGTACATCGAAAGCGCGTCCTTGACCGACGAATACAGCGTCGCCTGGTTTCCGTTTTGCGCGTAAGGATTTACGGGATCATATACCGCGAGCATCAGATCTTTTTTGCCCTTTATCCAGCTTCGGATCGCATCCTCGCTGGTGATGGAAGCGCGGTTTCGGTTGAGGTATTCGATCAGATCGTTCAGCTGCGCCTTTTCCGCTTCAATAATCGCTTCCCTTTTATAGACCACATGGGTAAGGATATTGTTAAGCGCATGGTTTATGCCGAAAAACGCTAAAACGGACAAAAGAAACGATAAAACCGTGCACACGATAAGCACTACGCCTAATTTCGAATGCGTTTTTCTTTCAGTCAATTCTGTATCCCTTCCCCCAAATCGTTTTAATGTACGTGGGATTTTCCGCGTCCGGCTCGATTTTGCGGCGGAGATTTCTGATATGAACCATTATCGTGTTGTTGCAGGAGTAGAAATACGGCTCGTTCCATATGGATTCGTACAGATTCTGCGCGGAAAAGACCTTTTTTCGATTTTCCGCCATCAGAAGAAGCATCCGATATTCGATGTCTGTCAATTGCACATCGCGTCCGCCGATTTTTACCTCGCACGAATCCTTATTGATCGAAAGCTCTTTGACCAAAATGATCTTTTCGCCCGTGCTTTCACTTTTTCCCCCGTATACATAATATCTTCTCAGAAGTGCCTTTACGCGCGCCGTAAGCTCCGTATAGGAAAACGGCTTGGGAAGATAATCGTCTCCGCCCGAGGAAAAGCCCATGCTCTTGTCGCTGTCCTGCGATTTGGCGGTCAAAAACAAAACGGGAGACGAATTCGACAGACGAATTTCCCTGCATACCTGGTAGCCGTTTTTTCCGGGCATCATCACGTCAAGAATGTAAAGGTCGATTTCGGGGGATATTTTATTCACGGCGTCGTCGCCGTCCTTGGCTTCGACGACCAAAAATCCTTCGCTTTCAAGCAGGATTTTCACAACCTCGCGGATATCGGCGTCGTCATCGGCAATCATAATCGTCCTTTTTTCCGGCATGTTTATCACCTCTTATCCAACCTTATTATATCGAATTTGAAGGAGCTTTTCCATCCCTGCCGATCGAAAATTAAGAATTCCTAAGAAATCTGATAGGTGAATCTTTTGAAATGCTATGCTATAATACGAAATGTAAACGAAAAGAAGAAAGGAGACTGACGCTTGACAGGAAAAAAGCTTTTCCTATTTTTCTTAATCACGGTTTGCATGCTTTCATACGCTTATGCCGAAGAAAACGCCGCGTTCGTGATCGGCGGACGTCCCGTCTCCTTTACTGAGGCGCACATCTACATCATAAACGCCGAAAAGGAATATGAAAGCGTCGCAAAATATTACGAGGATTATCTGGGCGTCGATTACTGGTCGCTCACGTTTGCAAACGGCATGACGGTTTCTCAGATGATTAAATCCGACGTATTCGATCAAATCAAATCCATGAACGCGTTTTATCTGATGGCGCTTGAAAACGGCATGCAGCTGACAAAGGACGAAATCCTCTCCTGCAAAGCGGATGCGCAAAGCGCCTATCAGTCGCTGTCCGTCACGAGCGCCGAAAAGATCGATCTAAATGATCTTGCCGCCGTATTCGAAAAGCAGCTTTTGGCAGGCCGCATGTATTCCGTTTGTCTTTTGAGCGCCGATATTGACGAAGAGGCCGTCCGCGCGGCAGTCGATCCCGATAACTATATTTCCTACGACGTCGAATATCTCTTTCGGTCATTTGACGATTTTGATGAAAGCGGACGCGCCGTACAGATGACGGATGAAAAGCTTTCCGAAATTAAGCAGGCGCTGATTCAATCAAAAAGCCGTTCCTCGCTTGCATCCGTCCCCTCCCTTTTCCCGGCGCTCGATCTTCTCTACGGAACCACATCCCTGATCTCGGGCGACAAAACAGTGGACCAAACGCTTCTCGCCGCCGCTCAAGCGCTCAAAATCGGAGAAACATCAGAAATTGTAAATACAGACTTTGGTCTTTTTTTGATAAGACTCCATGACAATCAAAGCCCTGCCGCATACGAGCAGGCGATCGAAGAAGCGCTTTATGAAGCGCGGGAAGCGGCTTTTACAACCGAAAAGGAATCCATTATCAAAAACTACGAATACGAAATCAATATATCCTTCTGGGATACGCTCGCGCCGGGCGCCTGCGAATAACCGGATCGACATACAAAAAAAAATTACACGGAGGCAAAAAATGAAAAAAATCCTTTCCCTTCTCCTGGTTCTCGTTCTTTCCATCTCCATAACCGCCTTCGCGATGACGAATGAAGAGGCAAAAAAAGCGGCCGAGGCCGTCGTAAACACGACGACCGATCCCTCGCTCGTCACAAGCCCCTTTATCAGCGTAATCGCAAACGTGCAAAACAGTGTTGTCGGCATCAACAACTATCAAACCTACACCTACTCAAACTATAATCCCTACTACGGCTTCGGCGGCTTCGGCGGCTTTGGCGGCTTTGGCGGTTACGGAGGCGGAAGCGGTCAGCGCGAGTCCGCCGAGAAGCTTGCCGCAACCGGCTCCGGCGTTGTCGTCTATAAAGGTCTCGTTCTCACCAATTACCATGTGGTCGGAGACGCTACCCGTCTGACCGTTTCCACGCTCGTTTCCGAAGAGGAATATGATGCCTCGCTCGTCTCCTACGACGAATCTGCCGATCTCGCCCTCATCTACGTTCCGACGCTTGATCTTCCCGCCGTTCCATTGGGCGACAGCGATCAGCTGCAGGTTGGCGAATGGGCGATCTGCATTGGCAATCCCTTGATGGAGGAGCTGCGCGGAACCGTCACTGCCGGCATCGTTTCCGCAATTGACCGACAGATCGGTTCAAACACCTCCACGGACAAATATGGTCTTAAGCGCACTGTCACCAATTCCATGATTCAGATCGACGCAGCCATCAACTCCGGCAATTCCGGCGGCGGCATGTTCAACGTCTTAGGTCAGCTCATGGGCATCCCCTCTCAGAAATACTCCGGCAGCTATTTCTCCGGCTCCAGCATTGAGGGCATCGGCCTTTGCATCCCGATCAACACCGCAAAATCCTTAATTTCCGAAGCCATCATCTCCATTGAAACCGGCGCGCTCTCCGAGAACACTCAAAGCGGAAACGGCAATCATCAGCCCAGCACCTCGGACGGAAAACCCGCTCTTGGCGTACAGGTTCACGCTATCACCAACACCAACGACTATTTCGTCTATGAAGGCGCGCTCCCGGGCGGCATCATGATCGACAGCGTTTACGAAAACAGCCCTGCCGAAGCGGCAGGCCTTCTCCCCTATGACGTCATTGTCGAGGTAGACGGAAACATCGCCACCTCCACCTCCGTCATCACGCAGGCGCTCGGCAGCCACAAAATCGGCGACGTCTTAAAGGTAAAGGTTTATCGTGTCGAAAACTACGAAAACGCCCGCTCTATTTCCGATCTGGGCGAAGGCCAGTATATCGACTTCGAAGTCGAGCTTTTCGAGTTCAATATCAACACCTGATCCCACCCCCAAAAATTTAGCAGCCGGATGCATTTTCCGGCTGCTTTTTCTATGCAATTGAGAAAATTATAAGGCTTGCGATATTCTCAAACGTTTCCGGCGTAAGGTCGAAAAAGCCTGTCGATCCTAAAATGATTTCCGCTCCGTTTGCATCCACTTCAATCAGCGCATGACCGCTGACGCTCATCCCCGCGTCCGATTCGTCCTTCTGAACGGAAACGGACGTGCCCGGAATGCGCTCGCGGTTGTATAAAAGCGAAAAAGTGGCGTTCACCTGCGCGCTCTCGGGAACGTTGAAATTGTAGGACAAATAGTAAATGCCGGGATCCAGGATGAGTACGCGCGTTCTTTCCTTCACAAGTCCCTCATCGCTCATAAGGGCGGTAGCGTTTAATTCCACCCTCCTGTACACGGCTCCGTCCGGTGTCGTAACCGACGGCGTGGACTCATTTACCGTCAGTTCTCCTTCATGATAGAAAAAGCCATACACATTCTCAAGATCCGTTCCGTCAGGATTGGGCGGACACGGGCCGCGATAAATGGGATCGTTTGAAGAGCTGTTTTCCCCGATAATCATGTAACGCGGATCGCGTGAAAACCCGCCGATGGCGTTAAGCGCACCGTATCTCCTTCTTTCGTCGCGATTTCCGTTATGACTGCCGCTTCGACTGCGCGAGCCGCGCCCGCAATTCGATTGATATGCCACGAATCGATTTCTCCTTTCCATGCAGGTTTCAATCCACAGTATGCGCCGAAAGCCTTCAGTGTTCATGTTCGTTGCGGTTGCAATTTTCCTTCATTTGATATATAATGTATGGTTGGAAGGAAATCCAATTTTTCAGGAGGGATCATGGCAAGAACCGCTTCATCCGGCCGTTATCCGGGCGCGCGCACAAATAAAAACAAGAATCAGGACAACCTGATCCGCTACGAGTTTCTGGGAATTCTGTTTTATGGAATTGCCGCTCTTTTGGTTGTGATCATGATTATGAGCACCAACGAATTTACGCCCTTGTACTCCGTAAAGCAGTTTTTAAAAGGCTTGTTCGGGTCGATGCTCTGGTCCGCGCCCATCTGGGCTGCGCTCACAGGATTTTGGATATTACGAGCAAAGGGCGATAAAAAGCGCACGCAGAAATGCGTTCTGACCACGCTTATCGCGTATCTTTTTGCGCTCACGATGACGGAAGCCTTCTTCATCGAAACGGTCATATCCGAGATGAAGTATACCTCCTACATGAATTTCATGTCCTTTGCTTTCAAAATGCGCATCGGCGCGGGCGCAATCGGAGGTCTGATTGCATGGCCGTTTTACAGCTTTATGGGAAAGCTCGGCGTTATTTTATTAAGCCTTTTTGCGATCATTTTAACGCTTTTTGCAGCCGGCGTGTTTTCCATTGAACGAATGATGGACATGATCAGCGAAAAACGCGCCGATGCCCCCAAAGAGGATGGAAGCAAAAAAACGTTGCTTCCAAAGCGCGAGCAGCCGAAAACGCGCGAAACCGCATATGCGCCGCGCCCCGATAAAAAACGCACGGATGTATTTGAGGTATCGAAGAAGAGCGCACGCAAACCGCATTCGCCCATCACGCGCATCTACGACGAGCCCATTTTGGACGCATACAGCGTAAACACCAAAGCCCCCGTGCGTCTTCCGAATCTGACAAACGACGGAAGAGAAATCGAAAGAACGCCTCTTGGCAAGCAAAAGGGCGCGTTCGAGGTTCCCACCGTCTCCGGCGCGAAAGACCGCTATCAGACGCAGGCGCCTTCCAAAAAGAAGCCCGCCGCAAAGAAACCTTCCGCGAAGTCAAGCGCGGCAAGCGCCCCCAAAAAGCCCGTAGAAATAGACAAAATCGATCTTATGGAAGCTGTGCGCATGGAAAGCGACGAAGAGCGCAACCGCAAATACGTTAAAAGCGCGCTGAGCGATCACTCCAAAGCGCCCAAACCCGTGCTCGGCTATTCCGTGCCCGATACCTTCAAGAAAACAAAATCTCAAAAGCAGGAGCCCAAATACGCGCCGGACGATTACGCCGCTCCCGCCTACGACACGCCTGCAGCTCCGACCAAGAAATCTTCCTCAGATTCCGCCGTCAAGCCCGCTTCGGAGGAAAAGAAAGCCGTTTCCTCAAAACCCGAGCAAAACGAAGCGCTTCACGCATCTCCTGCGCCCAAAAAAGCGCCCATGGAGCCCAAGCCCTCCTTCTTTGAAGGGTCGGCGGACGTTAAAAAAGAAGCCTATGTTCCTAAAACAAAGCTTGCCGGCATGAGAGAGGAAGTTCCCGGCGACGAATACGATTTCCCGCCCATCGACCTTATGGAAACCAGCGGCTATGTCGCGCCCGCGGAAGGATACGACCCGCTCGACATGCAGCGGGCGGAGCTCCTCGTTCAGACGCTTCAATCCTTCTCCATTCAGGTCAAAATCATCGGCATTTCCCACGGCCCCGCCGTCACCCGCTTTGAGCTTCTGCCCGCGCCCGGCATCAAGGTCAGTAAAATCACTCAGTATGCCGACGATATCGCCATGAATCTGGCCGCCGAAACCGTTCGCATCGAAGCGCCGATTCCCGGAAAGAGCGCCGTCGGCGTAGAGCTTCCGAATCTTAAGAAGGAAGTCGTTCACCTGCGCGACGTTCTGGAATCAAACGAAGCCAGAAAAGCCGCTTCCCGTCTGGCTGTCGCGCTGGGCAAAGACAACAGCGGAAAGATGATTGTCGCCGATCTCGCCAGCATGCCCCACGTTTTAATCGCAGGCCAGACCGGCTCGGGTAAATCCGTCTGCATAAACGCAATCATCATCTCCATCCTCTTCCGCGCAACGCCCGAAGAGGTGCGCCTGATCATGATCGACCCCAAAATGGTCGAGCTCAATGTCTACAACACCATTCCCCACCTGCTCGTGCCCGTCGTAACCGATCCCAAGAAAGCCGCAAGCGCGCTTGAATGGGCGGTCAGCGAAATGACGAGGCGCTATAAGGAATTTGCCGCAAGAGGCGCAAAGAACATACAGTCCTACAACAAAAAGCTGCAGCCGGGCGAAAAGCCCATGCCGCAGATCGTCATCATCGTGGACGAATTAGCCGACCTCATGATGACCGCGCCGCACGATGTGGAGGAAGCCATCAACCGCTTGGCGCAGCTCGCCCGCGCCGCCGGTATGCACCTGGTCATCGCCACCCAGCGCCCGTCCGTCAACGTCATTACCGGCGTTATCAAAGCCAACATACCTACCCGAATCGCTTTTACCGTCGCAAGCGGCGTGGACTCCAGAACCATTTTGGATTCCTATGGCGCGGAATCGCTTCTGGGGCGCGGCGATATGCTGTATCTGCCGCCCGACCGCAACAAGCCCGTGCGAATTCAGGGCGCGTGGGTCAGCGAGGACGAGGTACAGTCCGTCGTCAACTACATCTCCAGCGTCCACGACACCAATTTCGACGAGGACATCATTTCTCATATGGAAAATGCCGCCCTCTCGGATGCGGAAAAGAGCGATAAGCGCGAGGAGGAAGCCGATAACTCGGTGGACGATCTTTTCCCCGTGGCGGTTCGCGCCGTTATGGACGCCGGGCAGGCCTCCATCAGCATGCTTCAGAGAAAGCTTCGCGTAGGCTATGCCCGAGCCGGCCGCCTGATCGACGAAATGGCCGCGCGCGGCCTTGTCAGTCAGTCCGAAGGCAGCAAATCCCGCGAAGTCCTCATCACCCGAGAACAATACAACGAGCTTTTCGGAGAAGACGAATACGCGTAAGAACCGAAAGCAGAAAGGATAGGAAAATGTCCGTAAAAGTAGGTATGGTCTCATTGGGCTGTTCCAAAAATCGCGTTGACAGCGAAGTGCTTTTGGGCATTTTGCGGGACAACGGATACGAAATTGTCTCTGAGCCCGCCGAAGCCGACTATGTATTTGTCAACACCTGCGGCTTCATCGAGCCCGCCAAAGAGGAATCCATCGACGCGATCTTTGAAATGGCCGAGTACAAAAAGACGGGAAGGCTCAAAAAGCTGTTCGTCACCGGATGCCTTGCGCAAAGGTACGCGGACGCGCTTTATGACGAAATTCCCGAAGTCGACGGCTTCATGGGCGTTTCGGATTATGAAAGAACCATCGAAATGCTGAAAAAAGCGGAAGAAGGCGAAAAGCCCGTATTCACATGCGATGGCGAACGCTTTTTGGACACGCAGCGCGTATTGACAACGCCGCCCTACACCGCCTACGTCAAAATTTCCGACGGCTGCGACAATAAATGCACCTACTGCGCCATTCCTCTAATCCGAGGCGCGTACCGCTCCCGTCCGTACGAGGATATCTTAAGCGAGTGCAGGCAGCTTGTTCACAGTGGCGTAAAGGAGCTCGTTTTCATCGCGCAGGACACCAGCCGTTACGGAAACGATTTTGAGGAAAAGACGCTGCTTCTCCCAAAGCTTTTGAAAGAAGCCAGTGAAATCGAAGGCGTCGAATGGGTGCGCGTTCTGTATTGCTACCCCGACACGGTCACAGACGAGCTTTTGGAAACCATCCGCGATAACCCCAAAATCTGCCCCTATCTGGATCTTCCGCTTCAGCACATTGACGACGCCATGCTCAAGCGCATGAACCGCAGAGGATCGAGCGAACACATCAAAAGCATTTTAAGAAAGGTTCGCTCCTACGGCGTCTTCGTCCGCTCCACCATGATCGTCGGCTTCCCCGGCGAAACAAACGAGCAATTTGAAACGCTTCTTGATTTCATAAAGGAATTCCGCTTCGACAGGCTCGGCGCGTTTACCTATTCTCCCGAAGAAGGAACGCCCGCGGCAGAGTTTGAAGATCAGATTGATGAAGACGTAAAACAGATGCGCCTTGATCAGCTGATGCTTCTTCAACAGGAAATCTCCTTCGAATCCAACAAAGCCAGAATCGGCAAAACCGCAAAAGTGCTCATAGAGGGCTTCGAGGACGGCTGTTGCATCGGAAGAAGTCCTTTGGAAGCGCCGGAAATTGACGGCGTGATCAAAATCGAAACAGACCTTGAACTTCAAGCCGGTACTTTCGTTACCGTTCGCATCACAGACTGCGACGCATATGATCTGATGGGAGTGATTGAGAAATGAAGATGAATTTACCCAACAAGCTGACCATGGTTAGAATCCTGATGGTACCGATTTTCGTAATCTTTGTCGCCATGCACAAAAGCCCCGTCTGCCAGGTGATCGCGCTTCTCCTCTTTATTATCGCGTCCCTCACGGATCTTGCAGACGGCAAAATCGCCCGTTCCCGCGGCCTTGTGACCGACTTTGGAAAGTTTATGGATCCCATTGCCGACAAGCTGCTCGTTATGAGCGCCCTTATCATGCTGGTTGAGCAAAACCGCATGCCCGGCTGGGTGTGCATGCTGATTTTAGCCCGCGAATTCATCGTCTCCGGCTTCCGTCTTGTCGCGGCCTCAAAGGGCACGGTCATCGCCGCCGGCATCTGGGGCAAGCTCAAGACCGTTACTCAGATGATCTATATCCCGATGGCGCTGTTCCTCGTTCCCATGAAGGAGGTCGGCGGGGACGTACACACCATCTGGGAAATCCTCACCAACGTCATGATGTACATCTCCCTCGCTCTCGCCGTCTATTCCGGCTTCCTCTACGTTTGGGTCAACCGCGAATACATCAAGGATATGTGAGCTGAAAAAGATGATTTGCGAAATTCTTTCCATCGGAACCGAGCTTCTGATGGGGCAGGTGGCCAACACCGACGCACAATACATATCAAGGCGCTTAAGCGCGCTTGGCATTTCCGTCTACCATCACACGGTGGTAGGCGATAATGTTTTGCGCGTAAAGGACGCGCTTGAAACCGCGCTCTTACGAAGCGACATCGTTATAACCACCGGCGGCCTCGGCCCCACGGAAGACGATCTTACGAAGGAAACGGTCGCGGAATACCTGTCTCTCCCTCTCATCCTGCACGAAGAAAGCCTTCTTCGCATCAAAAACCGCATCCGCGGCTTTGGCGGCGTGCTCACGGAGAACAATTTAAAGCAAGCCTATATCCCCGAAAGCGCATGCGTCATGCCCAACGAATGCGGAACCGCGCCCGGCTGCATCATAGAAAAGGACGGAAAAACCGTTGCCATCCTGCCCGGCCCTCCGCGCGAGATGCAGGATATGTTTGAAAAGCAGCTGTTCCCCTACCTTGAAAAGAAAAGCGGTGAAACGCTCGTCTCCCGCTATCTTCACATTTTCGGCGTGGGCGAAAGCATGATCGAAACCAAACTCAAGGATTTGTTCCACTTGGGAACGCCCACCCTCGCCCTCTACTGCTCCACCTGCGAAACCACGGCGCGTTTGTCCGTTATGGTCAAGGACGCAAAGGACGCGAACGCGATTTTAGACCCCGTGGAAGCGGAAATCCGCGCGCGAATGGGAACTGCGCTCTATGCCGAAGGCATAAACGAAACCATGCCAAGAACGGTTCTTAAAATGCTGAAAGCGCGCGGAAAGCGCGTATCCTTTGCAGAAAGCTGCACAGGCGGCATGCTGGCTTCGTCCTTAGTCGACATTTCCGGCGCGTCGGACGTGTTCGACATGAGCTTTGTCACCTATTCAAACGAAGCTAAGTCAAAAATCTTAGGCGTCGATCCCGGAATTCTGAAATCCTTCGGCGCGGTCAGTCCCGAATGCGCCCGCGCGATGGCCATCGGCGCAAGGGAGAAAAGCGTCGCCGACTACGCCCTCTCCATCACCGGAATCGCGGGCCCGGACGGCGGAACGGACGAAAAACCCGTCGGCCTCGTATATATCGGAATTGCCGACAGAGAAGGCGGATGGGCACACAAATTCATTTTTAAAGGAAGCCGCGAACAGGTACGCATATCAAGCGTCAAACACGCCCTGAACCTTTTAAGGCTCACAATTTTAAATACTGATGGCAGATAATGTACGTAACATTGGCATCTTCGCGCACGTCGATGCCGGAAAAACCACCCTTTCCGAACGCCTGCTTTTAACCTGCGGTCAGATCCGCTCGGCAGGCGCGGTTGACGCGGGCACGGCGCATACCGACCGCCTCGCCATCGAAAAAAAGCGCGGCATCAGCGTAAAAAGCGCCTGCGCCCCGCTTATTTGGAACGATACGCACATCCGCCTGATCGATACGCCCGGTCACGCCGATTTCTCCAGCGAAATCGAGCGCAGCATGTGGGCCATTGACGGCGCGGTTCTGCTCATCTCCGGCCCCGACGGCGTTCAGCCGCAGACGGAGGTATTGTTTCGCTCTCTTTATAAAAACAGCATTCCCCTGATTTTCTTTATAAACAAGATGGATAGATCCGTCGCCGATTTTGATAAGGCGATGTCTGACATCCGAAAAAAGCTCACCGCATGCGCATTTGACGCGTCAAACCCGGAAGAAGTCATGGCCGCCGTCGCCGAAGAGGACGAGGACGCGCTTCTAAGCTACATGGAAGGCGAAATCTGGGAACATGAGCGCCTGTGGAAAGCCGCGTTCAGCCTGATTCGAAAAGGCCGCATTTATCCCGTGCTTTCGGGAAGCGCGCTCACGGGAACAGGCGTCGACAAGCTTCTCACCATGGTTACAAATGCCCTCCCCGCCCCCGAAAGCAATGGAAACGCACCCGTTTCGGGCATGGTGTTCTCCGTCGAAACCGATCCGACGCTCGGCCGCGCTGCCTACGTGCGCCTTTTCTCGGGCGCAATCAAAAATCGCGACGCCGTACAGATTTACGCCGCCTCCGAAAGCGATTACACCGCCGAAGGCCGCATTCTGGAAAGCAAGATCACCCAGATTCGTTCCATCGGCGCAAGCGGCAAGGGCGAAGACGTGGGCGAAATGCAGGCGGGCGACATCGCCCTCGTTTACGGCCTTCAGAACGTGAAAACGGGACAAATCATCGGAAGCCGCGATCAGCTTCCCGAACGCATCCGTAAAAACAGCCTGAAAGCCCCGCTTTTCATGACCAAGGTGTTCCCTGAAAATCCGGACGATTTCCAAAATCTAAAAAAGGCGCTTGAAACATTAAGCGCCGAGGATCCGCTTTTGGACGTTTCCATCGTTCAAAAAAGCATTCATGTGCGTCTGATGGGCGCAATTCAGCTGGAAATTTTGGAAGAAGAGCTGCTTTCCCGCTTCGGCGTGAAGGCCTCCTTCTCCGCGCCCGAAGTCATCTACAGAGAAACAATCAAACAGACCGCAGTCGGTTTTTGCGCCTACACGATGCCCAAGCCCTGCTGGGCGATCATCAAATTTGAAATTATCCCGAAGCCCCGCGGAAGCGGCGTGACGTTTGAAAGCGTCGTAAGCCCCCGCGACATTAAATACCGCTATCAGCATCAGGTGGAAAACGCCATTCCCATCGCCACAAGGCAGGGCATGCTGGGCTGGCAGGTGGACGACGTGCACATCCGTTTAATCGAGGGCGGCGACCACGAAATCCACACCCATCCGCTCGACTTCATCGTCGCCACCCCCATGGCTTTCATGGACGGCCTGCAGAGGGGCGGAAGCGTGCTTTTAGAACCCATCCTCGAAATGGAAATCACGGTGGACGAAAACGGCGCGGGCAAGATCATCGGCGAAATGAACGCCATGCGCGGCGGCGTACTTGAAACAACGGCTGAGGGCGGCAAAATTACGCTTCTCTGCGAAGCGCCGGCTGCGGAATGCGCCGATTTCCCCGTGAGATTTCAAAGGATTACAAGCGGCACAGGCTCGCTCCTTTCGCGCCTTAAATGCTATCGCGAAGTCACCACCGGCGAAATCCACACCTGCGAGCGCACAAGCGTCAACCCGCTCGACACCGCAAAATATATACTGGCTGCAAGAAACGCACTTGCCAGCGAGATTTTTGAAAGGAGTTTCTTATGAATCATAAAGGCACCGTCACGCTCGAAACCGAACGACTGATATTAAGGCGTATGCGCGCTCAGGACGCAGATCAGATGTATAAAAACTGGGCAAGCGAGGACAAGGTCACCGAGTTTCTCACATGGCCCACGCACACTTCCCCAGAAATCAGCAAAATGGTTCTTGAAAGCTGGATTCCCCAATATGAAAAAAGCGACTATTATCATTGGGGCGTCGAGCTTAAGGAAACAAACGAACTTATCGGAGCCCTCTCCGTCGTGGAAGTGGTTGAAAACACGCTTGCCGCCAACATAGGCTACTGCATCGGAAGCCGGTACTGGGGAAACGGTTATGTCCCGGAAGCCGGAAAAGCCGTAATCAAGTATCTGTTTGAAGAATGCGGCTTTCTGCGCATTGCCGCCTGCCATGCAAAGGAAAATCCCAAATCCGGGCGCGTCATGCAGAAAATCGGAATGCAGTATGAAGGCACGCACCGAATGGGCGGCAGATGCAATAAGGGAATTACCGACGAAGTGTGGTACTCGATTCTGAAAAGCGAATATCAGGGATAATCAGGCTTGCTTCAGGTTGATGTGTATCCCATCATCGTGAAATTGTGAAAAACGAAATCACGGGACGACTTCCCCGTCCCGTGATTTCGTTTTTTGCTGTAGTTATGCCGGTTCGGAGGATTCTTTACTCCTCCGTTCCCCGCACATTCTGCCTGTACTGAAGGGGCGTAAGCGACGTATACTGTTTAAACCTTCTGATATAGCTGGAAACGTCCGAATATCCGACTTCCGTACATACATCCTTGATGGACATCTCCGTCTGCTTCAAAAGCTTTTTGGCGTGCTCCATTCTTAGCATCGTCAGATAATCCGACGGGGTCATGTGCATGTTTTCCTTGAATTCGAGGGTCAGGCGCGTAGTAGTTAAATCGAATTTCTCTGCCACGGCGGCAAGGGTAAACGCCGGATCTGTATAGCTTTCGGTCATGAAAGCCAGGATATTCTGAATCAGCGGGCGCTTGTTTTCGCTCATTCCCGACTGCATGACCTCGGTGCATACCTTTCTTAAAATACCGTCCAGCTCGTCCAGCGACCGGCAGGAGGAGAGCGTGAAAAGGTCGTAGTATTTGAGCGCGTCGGTTTCATCGTCCGTAATCAGGCTCATGATCGCGCCGATAACGTCGTTATAGATTTGTCTGAACGCGTACAAAGACATATCGGTGTCGCGCAGAAAACGCACAAGTTCGTTGATTTGCGCGTGCATCATTTCGCTGTCGCCAAGGCTCATGGCCTGCTTGATCGCTTCGATATAGCCCTTCGCCTGCGGAACGACGTTTTTCGCCGCGTGCGGCATATCCTTGAAGCTCAAAAGGCGGCTATCGCCCATGACAAAGCGATTGTCGTAAGCGGAGGACGCCTCCAAATACGCCGTCTGCATTTCGGAAATTTTCTCATGGACGTCGCTGACGGCGACGGGCAGACGCGCCTCGCGCACGTGATCCATCTGCCAGATTTCCTGATTGAAGGCGCGAAGACGGCTTGCATCATCGGCAAAGGCAACAATCAGCATCTGATCCTGCGCAATGAGGTCCGTACCCGCGCAGGAAACGTCCTTGGGCATTTCGGTTAACAGCTTCTCCAGATACACTTCCGCATGCTTGTTTTCGGGAGCGCCGATGAGCAGAATTTCAAAATACGGGCGGCTGATGTCAATGCCCGCCTGCTCGGCAGCGGCAAGGGCCTCCGTATCCGATTGGAAATACCCTTTGACAAGGGATTTGACAAACATGATTTTCTGCGCGGGGCGCGACTGCGTGAGCTTTTTATCCAGATCCTGGTTTTTGCCCTCCAGCTCCTTAATGCCGGTTCGGATGGCCAAAATGTAATCAGCATACGCGTCGTCGCCCTTATTGAACTTTTCGCCCATTTCGCGGATGATGCGCTGGTTGTTTCGGGAAATTAAGACCATAAATAGTATGCAGGGAACCGCAAAAATCAAAAGAATCCACACAAAATCGACCCAGCCGTTGGCGGCGATGCGGGTGATGGACGTAAGGGGAATTGCGGAAAAATAGGTCAGATTCATCATGTCGCTGGGCATGGAAATAAACAGGTATTTCTGCCCGCCCAGAAGCTTTGTATGCGTGCGCATTTCTTTTCCGTCGCCGGATGCGCGGATCACATAGTCTTCATCGAGCGTAAAGTTTTCGCTTTTTACGACGATCTTTCCGCCGGATAAGATATAACGGTTGGAAATATCGCCCGTTTCATCGTCCAGCAGGCTTAAAAAAGTATCCTCCGAAATAAGAAACAGCGCATTGCCCGCGCCGTTTTCCCCCAGCGGCAGGATGTAGGAAACCATGCGTTCCACGCCAAAGTCCCCATTATCATCCGAAACGGACTGACATTCAATCATGCCGCCGTCCGTCTTGTCGGTAAGAAATCTTTGAAGCTCCGTAGGCGTTAAATCTTCATATCTAAGCGTGTATTCCACAAAATCGTTCAGATTTTCGCTGCCGTTTGACCAGTACACGCGGTCTTCCCCTTCAAGGATGACGTAGATTTGTCTTAGAAAACCCGCGGTCGCCATATGGGGCTTCAAGGCGTTTACGAGCGCAGCCGCCTTGGAAGGATACTCGTCATAATCAAACGGTTCCTTCGCAGCCGTCATGCCCAGCTGACCTGCAATACCGCTCATCATGCGCACATATCCCTCGCTCTGATGGCGCACAGAGGCCAGCTTATTGGTCTGACTGTCGCGCGTGGTGTCATAGATGCTGTTTTGGTAGTAGGAATACATATACACCATGATGCTGGTCAAAAGCAGCATCATAATAATAACATAGGAAAGCGTATAGCGCACAAACGTGCTTTTGAAATAATACTTGAATTTGTTCTTCACAGGTCTTTCGCCCTTTCATGAGATGCCGATCAACCCTATTATAGCATATTTTATGTAGACCGGCAACGGACGAAAGCGGGCGAAAAATATTTTTCTTCACTCTTCCTTTAGGCTGCAAAATCATTTATAATAGGTTTATCCATTTACAGGGAGGACAAAACCATGAGATTCCGTCAGGTGCATCTTGATTTCCATACCTCCGAAAAAGTGCCGGGAATCGGCGCGCGCTTTGATAAAAAGCAGTTTCAAAAGGCTCTGATCGACGGCCATGTCGATTCCATCACCGTATTCTCAAAATGCCATCACGGCTGGGCGTACCATCCTTCAACCGCCAACCGCCCGCATCCGAACCTCAAAATCGACCTTTTGGGCGCCGAGCTTGAGGCATGCCGCGAAATAAATGTAAACGCCCCCGTTTATATCAGCGCGGGCTTTGACGAAAAAGAGGTTATCCATCACCCGGAATGGCTGGTCGTAAGCCCAACCGGCACAGAAACCTCCACCTTCACCAAAGCGCACTATCATCTGATGTGCTATAACACGCCGTATCTGGACGTTCTGATGGCGCAAGTCGAAGAAGTCATGGAAAAATACAATCCTTCGGGCGTATTCCTGGATATTTCCGACGAGCGCATGTGCGTATGCGCAAGCTGCGTAAAGTCCATGCTTGAAAAAGGCCTTGATCCCGAAAACATGGCCGACGTCAAAAAGCATGGGCAGCAGGTGTACGCAAATTACGCCCGCAGAACGGAAGAAGCCGTGCGCAAATACTCCAAAAACGCGACCATTTTCCACAATGCCGGACACATCCCGCACGGAAGGCGCGACCTTGCGGGGTATGACACGCATCTGGAATTGGAAAGCCTTCCCACCGGCGGCTGGGGCTACGATCATTTCCCGATGTCCGCAGCGTACACCCGAACGCTGGGCGCGGAATTTTTGGGTATGACCGGCAAATTCCACACCACATGGGGCGAATTCGGCGGCTTCAAGCACCCGAACGCGCTCATATACGAAACGGGGCTTTCCCTCGCCTGCGGCGCGCGCATTTCCATCGGCGATCAAATGCATCCGAGCGGCGAAATGAACGAGGCCACCTACCGATTAATCGGAAAAGCCTACGAGCTTGTTGAAAAGAAGCAGCCCTACTGCGAGGGCTACAAAAACCTTTCCGACATCGCTGTTTTAAGCGTTGAAGCCCTGCTCGCCTCCGGCAGAAACGGCGCGGGCACGGATTCCAACGTCGGCGCGAACCGCATCCTGCTGGAGGGAAAATACCTTTTTGATTTTGCGGACGATCAAACGGATTTAACGGGCTACAAGCTTGTCATTCTGCCCGATCTGATCCGTATCACCCCCGCCCTTTACGAAAAGCTTTCCGCCTATCTGGAAGCGGGCGGCAAGCTTCTTCTGACCGGCGAATCCGGCCTTTGGGCGGACAAGGATGCGTTTGCTTTTGATACCGGCTGCCGATTCGCGGGCGTAAACGAGCTGTGCCCCGATTACATGATTCCCGCGTTTGCGACCGTCAACGGCGAAACGGCCTATATTATGTACAAGCGCGGCATGAAGATCGACTGCGTAACCGGCGAGGTCTTCGCAAGCCGACAGAATTCCTATTTCAACCGCGCATGGAATCATTTCTCCTCCCACCAGCACACGCCAAACGACATCGACGCCGCTTTGACGCCCGCCGCCGTATTAAACGGAAGCATCGCCTACATCGGTTGGAATGTGTTTGAAGACTACGCTGTAAAGGGCGAGCTTTGCGCAAAGGAGCTGGCGCTTTACGCCATCGAGCGTTTATTGGGCGAGGATGCAAGCGTCAAAACGAACCTGCCCGACCGGGGCGTAATCACGCTGACGAAAAAAGGCGATCGGCATATTGTCCACCTGCTGTTTGCCCACACCACCAACCGCGGAAAGGGCATCGAGGTCATCGAGGACGCCGTGCCGCTTAATGATGTGAATGTATCCGTAAAGCTTGATAAAAAGCCTAAGCGCGTATATCTCGCGCCGGAGGGAAAGGATATCCCCTTCGTTTGGGACCAAGCGTGCGCAAATTTCACCGTACCCAAATTCGTTCTCCATCAAATGATTGCAATCGAATAAGAAGACAGCGCGGGCGGCACAAAATCACCCGCGCTGTTTTTCTATAATCGCTCGTTCTTTTATACCGGCATCTGCGCCTCAACCTTGCCGATTAAATCCTTCACCTCGGTTACAAACGCGCTCATTTCCTTTTTCTGCTCGTTTTCATCAAGGCAAACAAAGTTCTTGACCGGCTTTATGAATTCCGAAACCGCGTTCAATAGCGCAGGCGAAGAGAATTTTTCGCCGCTTCTGACCGATTCGATCAGCGCAGTCAGCGTTTCGCATGCTCTTACGATTTCACCGTCGCCTGCCCGATAGGCGCTTTCATTCAATTTGCGCGCAGCCTCCTCGGTTGTAACGCGCATTCTGTGATTGACCTGCGGCTGCGTGCAGGAAACGCCCTCGTTATTCAATTCGTCCACCAGCTTTTTTACATATTCCGGGCGGCTTTTGAGGATCGCCCTGTATTTATTCTGGTATCGAAGCGTTAAGGTGTGGTCTCCGCCCGACAATTTCTGAAGACAGGCGCGCACGCTCATCCCCTCGCTTCTTCCAATCAGCACCTGTTTGATGAGCCACTCCACTTCATCCTCCGTAAAGGGCACAAATCGGGCGGTTAGGTTATTGTCGCCGGTTTTGCGCCTGACCTGCGCATAATAGTAGTTTCGAATGCTGTTGGGCCGCCTGCCCGTTTTTTCCGCAAGGCTTTCAAACACCGCCTTTAATGGCAGTCCCGCTTTATGCGCTTCATCCGCAGTTTCCCAAAGCATATCCGTTTCTTTATCACTCCACCCAGCGCGGCGGCTGTTTCTTAATGCCTGCTCAGTCATCAAAAATCCCTCCTGATTATCGTGATGATAAAGAGTATGCGCGAAGGTGTCATTCGATATACATATTTTCTCAATTTATAAAAGATTAAAATTAAGTAGCTTATTGCATAATCGGTCAAAAGCGTGTAATATATAAATAGATTCGGTTGTTTGAAAGGAGGAAATTATTTATGATCAATAAGCAGATGTCTATCGGCGAGGTACTCAGAATGGACCGCGGCTGCGCGCCCGTTTTCATGTCCTTTGGCATGCATTGCTTAACTTGCCCCCATGCCACCGCAGAGTCCATCGAAATGGCCTGCGCCGCACACGGCGTAAGCGCGGACGAGCTGGTTGAAAAGCTCAACGCCTATTTCGCTGAGAAGAAATAATTTGGGAAAAGTCAAGCCGCTGCAAAATACCGCAGCGGCTGTTTTATATATCTCGGGAGGAATAATATGAATCCGACGCTCACACGCATTCCAATCGGCCTTGACGCGCCCTTTCGCGCCCTGCATTTATCGGACAGCCATTTATCCTTAGCGGATGACCGCGACGACGAAAGAAAGAATATTTTGGCTCAAAGGCGGCAGAAGGAATTTGATTCCGCCGGCAAAGGCATTATGTTTCACATAACGGAGCAGCTTGCCTACGCAAAAGAGCACAATCTTCCCATCCTTTACACAGGCGACATGATCGACTTTGTATCGCACAAAAACCTTGAAACCGCCCAAGCGCTTTTAAAGGACGCGGATTATTTTATGGCGGTCGGCAATCACGAATTCAGCCTGTATGTGGGCGAAGCGTTTGAGGACGAAGCCTATAAAATGCAGTCCTACGATTTCGTTCAGAAGCATTTTAAAGACGATCTCACCTTTGCAAGCCGCGAAATGGGCGGTATCAATTTCGTCGCCGCCGACAATTCCTATTACCGTTTTACGGAAAACCAGCTTGAAAAGCTTAAAAGGGAAGCGGAAAAAGGGTTCCCCATCGTCCTCATGCTCCATTGCCCGCTTCACACGGACGAGCTGTATCACCTGATCATGGACGACCTTCATTTCCCCTGCGCATATCTGGCAGGCACCCCTGAAAACCTCTTAAAATCCTACGACGACTACCGTTATCGCCAGCAGAAGCCGGATGAGGAAACGGAAGCATTTATCGATTACGTCTACTCCTGCCCCAAAATCAAAGCCGTTTTAGCAGGCCATATGCACGAAAATGCCGAGTCCCGTCTTCCGTCGGGGATCATGCAGTACATAACCGGCGGCGGGTATAAGGGGCATGCAAGAGAAATTGAGTTTCTATGAGAAAACAGATATAGAATGAAGGCATGGGCTTAAACCGACCGATAAACTTGAATTTGATGGAAGGGAATAAATACTATGATACGGCAGGCAACAATCGCCGATGCGTCGAGAATAGCAGAGATATTGATTTTTTCCAAAAGAATGAACTATAGAACTATTTTTCGCAACGATACCGTGTCATTTGGAGAAATGCAAGTATACCCATTGGCCAAACGGTACATTGACAGTCCGCAGGAATTAGATGGAATATGGGTTTATGATGATGAATTTGTGAAAGGTATGATTCACATTTCTGAAAATCAGATTTTAGAATTGTATGTTGATTTTTTCTTTGAGAATCAAGGTATTGGAAGCGCCCTCATTCAATTTGCCATAGAACAAAAACATTGTGATTTTTTATGGGTTCTTGAAAAGAATACAAAGGCAATACGATTTTATCAAAGGCACGGTTTTGTGATTACAGAAGAAAAACAATATGAAGAAGGCACAACAGAATATATTGTCAAAATGAAGCGATAAATTCCATTTTTTCTAATAGATACAAAAAAATCCGGCCTGTGATCATCGTCACAGGCCGGACTTCTTTATCATGCGGACTATACCGCGAAGTTTGAATTATCCAGTTCCATTATGCCTTTCCGGCGCAGCCGAGAACGTTTACGAGCTTGTGCTTTACGATCTCCTTGATGTTGGCGCGGGCGGGCTTGAGGTACTGGCGGGGGTCGAAGTGATCCGGATGCTCGCAGAAGTACTTGCGGATGCTGCCGGTCATGGCAAGACGCAGGTCGGAGTCGATGTTGATCTTGCAAACTGCGCTGCGGGCTGCTTCGCGGAGCTGCTCCTCGGGGATACCAACTGCGTCGGGCATCTTGCCGCCGTTTTCGTTGATCATCTTTACGAAATCCTGGGGTACGGAAGAGGATCCGTGCAGAACGATCGGGAAGCCGGGGAGGCGCTTGGTGACTTCTTCAAGAATGTCGAAACGGAGGGGCGGGGGAACGAGGATGCCCTTCTCGTTGCGGGTGCACTGAGCGGCGGTGAACTTGTAGGCGCCGTGGCTGGTGCCGATGGCGATGGCGAGGGAGTCTACGCCGGTCTTGGCAACAAACTCTTCAACCTCATCGGGACGGGTGTAGGAAGCGTCTTCGGCGCTTACGTTAACCGCGTCTTCGATACCGGCCAGACGGCCGAGTTCGCCTTCAACAACTACGCCGTGGTCATGAGCGTACTCAACAACCTGACGGGTGAGCTTGATGTTGTCTTCGAAGGAATGATGGCTGCCGTCGATCATGACAGAGGAGAAACCGCCGTCGATGCAGCTTTTGCAAAGCTCGAAGGTATCGCCGTGATCTAAGTGTACGCAGATGGGAAGATCAAAGCCGGCGGATTCTTCCGCGTCGATGATGGCGGCTTCGATGAGCTTCATAAGATAAGCATGCTTGGCATACTTGCGGGCGCCGGAGGAAACCTGAAGAATCAGGGGAGCCTTCTCTTCGATGGCGGCTTCGGTGATGCCCTGGATGATTTCCATGTTGTTTACGTTGAAAGCGCCGATGGCGTAGCCGCCTTCATAAGCCTTCTTGAACATTTCCTTGGAAGTTACGATAGACATGTGTAAGCATCTCCTTTTTGATAAGCATTGATGGTTCACACCTACCATAAATTATGCCTGATTTCCTGTTAAAAATCAAGCCGAATTTGACATCATATGCGATTTGTGCTATATTTCTTTCAAGGAAATCTTGAAAACAGCGAGTATCTTTTCGGAAAAGGGGATCAAAGCGCCGTATGAAATTCTGGTTCTACATTCATCCAAGCCGCACGGAAGCGGCGAGCCTTCTTAATAGGGCGGCGACCTTTTTGGAAAACCATGCCTGCGCGCGCGCGGATCGCCCGGATGAGGCTGATTTCACAGTGGCAATCGGCGGAGACGGAACCGTTATCGCTGCAAGTCATTTGTCTAAAAATCCTATCATCGGCATAAATGCCGGCACGCTCGGCTATCTTCCCAAAATCGAACCCGACACGCTTGAAGAATCGCTCAAGCGCATTATAAAAGGCGATTTTATGCTTGAAAGCCGCATGACGCTTTCGGTGTCCGGCACAGGCTTTAAGCAGCAGACCGCGCTCAACGACGCGGCAATCCTCACTCCCGGCGCAGGCGTAATCCGCTTTACCGTAAACGTGGACTCCGTTCCCCTCATGCGCTACACAGCCGACGGCCTGATCGCCTCGACCCCTACGGGCTCGACCGGCTACAGCCTGTCCGCGGGCGGCCCGATCGTCGATCCCGAGAGCCGGTCCATCACGCTTACTCCCGTCGCCCCGCATACGCTTGTCAACCGTTCGATCATTCTTTCCCCCGAAAGCCGCATTTCGATTGAATGCGAAGACAGAAGCCTTCTGTCGGTGGACGGCAGCAAAACCGAGGTGGACGCCGGATGCAGAATCGACATCAGGCGTTCGGAGGAAACCGTCAAGTTCGTCTCCTTCAGCCGCGAAAGCTTTATCGAGCGGCTCAGAAAAAAGCTGTCGTAGGCGCAGCCTTTGAGCGCAAAAAACGACATTTCGCGCGCTTTTTCACACATTTTATGCGCTACCGATTGCTGAAAGGGCAAAATTCAGGTACAATATATCCGTAAAATACAAAGGAGGAAAATAAAATGAATACAGGATACAAAAAAGCCCCTCTCCCCTTCTACCTTCGTCCCCCGGTGCTGATTGCAGCGGCAGTTCTGGTTCTCGTCATCATCTTCCTTGTAGCGTTCCCGCCCGTTGTCACCGTGCCCACCGGCCACACCGGCGTCGTCACAACCTTCGGCCGCGTTGAGGACTATGTGCTGACGGAAGGCTTTCACCTCAAAAACCCCTTCCAGAAGGTCGTCATGATGGACAATCGCGCTCAGCGCCAGACCATCAAAATGTCCGCCTTCTCCTCCGACATCCAGCAGGTCGAGGTCACCTGCACGATCAACTATGCGATTGATCAGGTGAACGCGCAGAATCTGTATAAGAACGTCGGCGAAAACTACTATTACAAAAAGATGGAAGCCCGCATCAAGGAATGCACCAAATCCGTCTTCACCCGCTACACCGCAGAAAACCTGATGGAAGTGCGCAACACCCTTTCCACTCAGATTGAAGAACTGCTTTCTCCCGAGATGCTTGAAATCGGCATCCGCGTTGAAAACATCTCCATTGAAGACGTAGACTTCACCGACGCTTTCACCGATGCGGTAGAAGCCAAGCAGGTTGCCCTTCAGAAGAAGCTGAAGACCGAAACCGAGCAGGCCGAGCTGGTAAGCGTTGCCGAGTCCACCGCCCAGCGCGACATCATCGCCGCTAAGGCCGACGCCGAAAAGCGCGCCATTCTCGCAGAAGCGGAAGCCGAGGTCAAAAAGATCGAGGCGGACGCGGCGGCCTACGCCGTAAAGGTTCAGGCGGAAGCCGAAGCCGATGCGAACGAGCTGATTTCCGCCTCTCTGACCGAGGCGCTCATCGCCTACACGGAGGCCAACCGCTGGAACGGCGAGCTGCCTCAGCTTGTCGGCGGCGACACGATGCTTCCCATCATCAATATTGACGAAGCGGAATAACGCAAGAATGCAAAAACGGATCCGTCTTTCAAAAGGCGAATCCGTTCAGACCATCAACAAACCTCTGGGTGAGGCATGGAGAGGGAGCGCACTCCCTCTCCATTTTCAATCGATTTTGGCGGCATGTACTTAAAAATCGCGCGTTTTCACAAAGCGCAGCGACTGAAAACGCTTCCCCTTTCCG
>JAFWZN010000110.1 GCA_017522345.1 Clostridia bacterium
CATCGGCCGCGCTATGAAGGCCGGTGCAAAGGGAATCAAGACCACCGTTTCTGGCCGTCTCGGCGGCGCCGATATCGCCCGCTCCGAAGGCTATCACGAGGGTTCCATCCCGCTGCAGACCCTGCGCGCCAACATCGATTACGGCTTTGCCGAGGCCCGCACGACCTACGGCCGCATCGGTGTTAAGGTATGGATCTACAAGGGACAGGTTCTGCCCACTGCCAAGAAGGCTGTGAAGGCTCAGCCCGCCCCCCGCAAGTTTGAAGGAGGGAAATAAGCAATGCTGATGCCCAAGAGAGTTCTGCACCGCAAGCAGATGCGCGGTCGCATGAAGGGAAAGGCCCAGCGCGGCAATTTCCTTGCATACGGTGAGTTCGGCCTTGTTGCGACTCAGCCCGGCTGGATCACCTCCAATCAGATCGAGGCAGCTCGTCAGACCATGACCCGTACGACCAAGCGCGGCGGTAAGGTCTGGATCAAGATCTTCCCCGACAAGCCCGTAACCGCGAAGCCCGCCGAAACCCGAATGGGTTCCGGTAAAGGCGCTCCCGAGTACTGGGTAGCCGTTGTTAAGCCCGGTCGCGTGCTGTTCGAAATGGGCGGCATCGACGAGACCATCGCGAAGGAAGCTCTCCGCCTTGCCGGACACAAGCTTCCCATCAAGTGCAAGATTATCAAGAAGGAAGCTCAGGCGGGTGGTGAAGAGCAATGAAGAATGACATCATTAAGTCCCTCATGGAAAAGTCGACTCAGGAGCTCGACACCGAACTGAAGAACAAGAAGAGCGAATTGTTCAACCTTCGCTTCCAGCTGGCAACTGGTCAGCTTCAGAACACTGCGGCGATCGCTGCCTGCAAAAAGGACATCGCCCGTGTTAAGACCGTCCTGCGTCAGCGTGAGCTGACGAAGGCGTAATGGACGCGAAAGGAGGAGCCGTAATGGCCGAGCAGAGAGGAATTCGTAAAGAGCGCGTTGGCGTAGTCGTTTCCGATAAGATGGACAAGACCATTGTCGTAGAAATCCGCACCCGCGTTAAGCATCCGCTGTATGGCAAGATCATGAACCGCACCATCCGCTTTAAGGCGCATGATGAGAACAATGAGTGCGGCATCGGTGATACCGTTCGCGTGATGGAAACCAGACCGCTTTCCAAGGATAAGAATTGGAGACTGGTCGAAATCGTCGAAAAGGCGAAGTAAGCCCTTTCAAAGCAACAGGAGGAAAACACAATGATTCAGCCGCAAACCAGACTTAAGGTTGCAGATAACAGTGGCGCGAAAGAAATCATGTGCTTCCGCGTATTGGGTGGCTCCTTCCGCCGTTTCGGCAGCGTTGGAGATGTAATCATCGCCAGCGTAAAGAGCGCTAACCCCGGCGGAGCCGTGAAAAAGGGCGACGTGGTCAAGGCCGTTATCGTCCGCACGCGCAAGCAGTATCGCCGTCCCGATGGCACCTACATTCGTTTCGACGATAACGCTGCCGTCATTATCAACGAACAGAAGCAGCCCAAGGGCACTCGTATCTTTGGGCCTGTAGCTCGAGAGCTCCGCGAAAAGGATTATATGAAGATCGTTTCGCTCGCTCCCGAAGTACTCTAATTGGAGGTGCACGAAATGGCATTGGCTAAGCTGAATGTGAAAACCGGTGACACCGTAGTCGTCATCTCCGGCAAAGACAAGGGCAAGCAGGGCAAGATCCAGAAGGCGTTCCCCGCTGCAGGCAAGATCGTCGTTGAAGGCGTTGCAATGGTGAAAAAGCACCAGAAGCCCCGTGGACAGGGCATGCCTGGCGGCATCATCGAGAAGGAAGCTGCGATCCCGGCCTGCAAGGTTATGATCGTTTGCCCGTCTTGCAAGAAGGCTACCCGCATTGCTCACAAGTTCATCGAACAGGAAGGCAAGAAGCCCTCTAAGGTTCGCGTTTGCAAGAAGTGCGGAGCAACCTTGGAGAAGTGATGAAGGAGGATAAAGCAAGTGGCCAGACTGCAGGATAAATATCGCAGTGAAGTCGTTCCTGCGCTCAAGCAGAAGTTCGGCTATAAGAACATAATGGAAATTCCCAAGCTCGAAAAGATCGTTATCAACATGGGTCTTGGCGATTGCAAAGACAATTCCAAGGCACTTGAGCTTGCGGTATCCGAGCTTGCTACCATCGCCGGCCAGTAGCCCCTGGTAACCAAGGCGAAGAAGTCCATCGCGAACTTCAAAGTTCGTGAGGGCATGAACGTAGGCGCGAAGGTAACGCTGCGCGGCGAACGCATGTATGAGTTCACCGATAAGCTCGTTTCCATCGTACTGCCCCGCGTACGCGACTTCCGCGGCGTACCCACCAAGGCTTTCGACGGCCGTGGCAACTACGCTCTGGGTGTTCGTGAACAGTTGATCTTCCCTGAAATCGAGTACGATAAGGTTGAGAAGATCCGCGGCATGGAAATGATTTTCGTCACCACCGCGAAGACCGACGAGGAAGCCAAGGAACTGCTCGCTCAGCTGGGCATGCCGTTCATGACTTAATGCAAGGAGGATATTCAGCGTGGCAAAGACTAGCTTGAAAAATAAGCAGGCCAGAGAACCCAAGTTCTCCACTCGCGCCTACACCCGCTGCCGTATCTGCGGCCGTCCCCATGCGGTACTTCGCAAGTATGGCGTATGCCGTATCTGCTTCCGAGAGCTGGCTTACAAGGGCCAGATCCCCGGAGTTAGAAAGGCTAGCTGGTAAGCTGGGCAAACACGGAAGGAGGTTATACAATGCTTGTTAACGATCCCATCGCGGATATGCTGACCAGAATCCGCAATGCCCTGATTGCCAGACATGAAGAGGTAATCATTCCCGCTTCCAATATGAAGAAGTCTATCGCTAAGATTCTTCTGGACGAGGGCTACATCAAGTCCGTTGACTATATCGAAGACGGCTTGCAGGGAAAAATCAAGATCACTCTGAAGTATGCTCAGGGTAAAGAATCCGTCATTAAGGGCCTCAAGCGCATCTCCAAGCCCGGACTGCGCGTATACGCCAAGAACGAAGAGATCCCGAAGGTCTTAGGCGGCCTCGGCATCGCCATCATCTCCACTTCCAAGGGCGTTATGGCTGACAAAGCAGCTCGCGCGGCCGGCGTCGGCGGCGAAGTGCTGGCTTTCATCTGGTAATTAGGGAGGATAAAGATTATGTCTCGAATTGGTAAGCTCCCGATCCAGATTCCCGCCGGTGTTACCGTTACGGTAAGCGAAGAAAACCTCGTAACCGTTAAGGGCCCCAAGGGTGAGCTGGCTCAGAGCGTAAATCAGGCGATCAAAGTTGAGATCAAGGACGGCGTGCTCACCGTATCCCGCCCCAACGATCTTAAGCAGATGCGCGCTATGCACGGCCTTTACCGTGCGCTCATCAATAACATGGTTGTTGGCGTAACCGCTGGTTTCACCAAGAGCCTTGAGCTGGTCGGCGTTGGTTACCGCGCCCAGGCAGACTCTGCCAAGCAGCTCACCATCAACATCGGCTACAGCCACCCGGTAGTAGTTGCGGCTCCCGAAGGAATTTCCTTCGCGACTCCCGCTCCCACCACCATCACCGTTACCGGTATCGACAAGCAGGTCGTTGGCGAGATCGCCGCGGAAATCCGCGCCATCCGCAAGCCCGAACCCTATCATGGAAAGGGCATCCGTTACACTGGTGAAGTTGTCCGTCATAAGGAAGGCAAGGCCGGAAAGAAGTAATAAAGGGAGGGTATCGCAATGTTCAAAAAGCGTGACAGAAATGAAGTCCGCGTGATCCGCCATGAGCGTGTTCGCAAAAAGATCAGCGGTACGCCCGAGCGTCCGCGCCTGTGCGTATACCGTTCTAACGCGCATATCTACGCGCAGATCATCGACGATGTAAAGGGCAACACCCTCTTTGCAGCGTCCACTGTTGAAAAAGATATCGCGGCTCAGGTTGCCGAGATGGACAAGAAAGCCGCTGCCAAGCTCGTAGGCAAGGTAGTAGCCGAGCGCGCCGTCGCAGGCGGCGTGAAGGAAGTCGTATTTGACCGCGGCGGTTACATTTACACCGGTCGTGTAGCCCAGCTTGCTGCTGGCGCTCGCGAAGGCGGTCTGGACTTCTAATTAAGGAGGAGCACGCAATGCAGCGCAGAGAACAGGTTAGCGAGTTCAAAGAGAAGCTTGTCTATATCAACCGCGTTGCCAAGACCGTTAAGGGCGGTAAGAACTTCCGTTTCTCCACCCTGATGGTAGTAGGCGATGAAAAGGGCCGCGTAGGCTGCGGCATGGGTAAAGCGGTTGAAATTCCCGAGGCAGTACGCAAGGGCATCGAAGATGCGAAGAAGCAGATGATCAACGTTTCCTTGGATGGCACCACCATCCCGCACGAGATCGTCGGCGTATTCGGCACCGGCCGCGTACTCCTTATGCCGGCCCCTGAAGGAACCGGCGTTATCGCGGGCGGCCCCGTCCGCGCGGTAATCGAAGCTTGCGGCATTAAGAATATCCGCACCAAGTCGATCGGCTCCAACAACCCGGTCAACATGGTAAAGGCTACCCTCGCAGGACTTAAGCAGCTCAGAAATGCTGAAGAAGTTGCAAAGCTTCGCGGCAAGACTGTTGAAGAGCTGTTAGGCTAAGGAGGACGCTATAATGAAGCTTAAGATTACTCAGACGAAGTCCACCATCGCATGCCTGAAGGATCAGATCGCGACCATCGAGGCGCTTGGTCTTCACAGAATCGGCCACACCGTAGTGAAGAACGACAACCCCGCCATCCGCGGCATGATCTTCAAGGTAAAGCACATGGTAAAAGTTGAGGAAGTAAACGACTAAGGAGGTCCGACATGAAACTTCATGAACTGAAACCCGCATTCGGATCTACTACCGCCCCCAAGCGTCTTGGCCGCGGTATTGGCTCCGGTCTCGGTAAGACCTCCGGAAAAGGTCACAAAGGTGCTAAGGCTCGTTCCGGCGGCGGCAAGCGTCCCGGCTTCGAAGGCGGTCAGATGCCCCTCACCATGCGTCTTCCCAAGCGCGGCTTCACCAATAAGTGGGCAACCGTGCTGGTAGCAGTCAACGTTGAGCAGCTGAACATCTTCGAGGAAGGCACCGTAGTAGGTCCCGTCGAACTGATTCAGGCCGGCATCATCAAGAAGATCGAAGACGGCATCAAGATCCTCGGTAATGGCGAAATCACTAAGAAGCTCACCGTACAGGCAATGAAGTTCTCTGCTACGGCGAAAGAGAAGATCGAGGCAGCGGGCGGAAATTGCGAGGTGATCTAACATGCTTGAAACTTTAAAAAATGCATGGAAGATCATCGACGTCCGTAAGAAGATTCTGTATACCCTTGGTATGCTTCTTCTTTACAGACTCCTTTGCTTCATCCCCACCCCCGGCGTTAACGTTGCCAAAATAATGGCTGGCGTTGACAGCATCCCGCTCCTTCAGTATATGAGCGCGATGACCGGTTCTCAGCTTTCCCAGATGACCATCATGGCCATGGGTATCACCCCGTACATCAATGCCAGCATTATCATGCAGCTTCTGTGCGTCGCGATTCCTTCTCTGGAAGAGCTTAACAAGTCCGGCGACGAAGGCCGCAAGAAGATTGCTCAGATCACCCGTTACGTAACGGTCGGTCTCGGCTTCCTGCAGGCCGTTGCCATGACTGTCGGCATGAAGGCTTCCGTAACCGGCGGCTTCTTCAGCTATCTGACGATTGGTTGCTGTTTGGCGGCTGGTACTGCTCTTGCCATGTGGATTGGCGAGCGCATCACCGAGAAGGGCATCGGAAACGGCGTTTCCATGCTGATCTTCGCCGGCATCATCGCGAACTTCGCGACTGCCGTTACCAACGGAGCTTCCAACCTTGTTACCAACATCACCTCCGGTGCGATTCTTAGCGTATTGGGTACCCTCGGCGTTCTCATCGTTTCCATCGCTCTGATCGTGGGCGTTGTACTCGTTGATCTTTCCGAGCGTCGTATTCCGATCCAGTATGCCAAGCGCATGGTTGGCCGCAAGATGTACGGCGGACAGAGCACGCACATTCCGCTGCGTCTCAACGCTTCCGGCGTTCTCCCGCTCATCTTCGCCTCCTCCATCATGCAGTTCCCCGCCACTATTCTGAGCTTCTTCCCGAATAGCGGCGCTTACCGCTGGTGGTCCAACAATGTCAGCGCTACCGGTTTCTGGTACAACATGATCTTCGCTCTGATGATCCTTGGATTTACTTTCTTCTATTCCAGCATCACCTTTAATCCCGCTGAAATGAGCAAGAACATCCAGCAGAATGGCGGCATGATCCCCGGCATCCGTCAGGGCAAGCCCACCACTGAATACATCACGAAGATCAATCGTCGTATCCTCCTCTTCGGCGCGTTCTTCCTCGCGTTCCTCGCGCTTCTGCCTTCCGTTATGTTCGCAATTGCAAATGTGCAGCTGCCCTTCGCGGCTTCCTCCCTGCTGATTGCGGTTAGCGTAGCAGTTGAAGTTATGCGCCAGCTTGAGTCCCAGATGCTTATGCGTCATTACAAGGGATTCCTTAAGTAATGAATCGGGGGCGAGAGATATGAAATTAGTATTTCTGGGCCCTCCCGGTGCAGGTAAGGGAACGCAGGCCGCAGGCGTTTGCCAGCGGTTTGCGATTCCCCATATCTCTACCGGAGATATGCTGAGAGCCGCTATCGCAAAAGGAACGGAGACGGGTCTTAAGGCCAAGGTCTTTATGGATCAGGGTCAGCTGGTTCCCGATGAAGTTCTTGTACAGATGGTTAAGGAGCGCTTGAGCGAAAGCGATTGCGTGAACGGCTACCTGCTTGATGGCTTCCCCCGTACGGTAAAGCAGGCCGAGGCGCTGGATAATATTTCCAAGCCCGACGTCACCGTTGATGTTGAAGTTCCCGATGAGAAACTGCTTGCAAGACTCACCGGCAGACGCGTTTGCATGGCATGCAAGGGCACGTTCCACGTGACCAAGCTGGGTGACAGCAATGTTTGCCCCGATTGCGGCGGAGAACTGATTCAGCGCGACGATGACAAGCCCGCTACGATTCAAAAAAGACTGGACGTTTACCATTTGCAGACTGCTCCGCTGATCGATTATTACGAGAAGTGCGGAAGTCTTAAAAAGGTAGACGGAGATCAGGCGCCGGACAAGGTTTTCGAGGCAATTTTGGTTGCCCTCGGAGGCTAAGCATGATTTACACCAGAACCCCTGCGGAACTCTCGCTTATGCGGGATGCAGGCAAGCTATTGTATGAAGTGCTGGGACAGCTCAAAGAAATGATCCGCCCCGGCATCACCACGCTTGAGATCGACAGGGAGGCCGAAAGGCTGATCAGGAAAGGCGGAGCGATCCCTTCTTTCAAGGGATACGAAGGTTTTCCGTTCACCATTTGCGCAAGTCCCGACGATCAGGTTGTTCACGGCTTTGCAAATGATAAGCCGCTGGTTGAAGGCCAGATTTTGAGCGTCGACTGCGGTTTGATTCTCAAAGGATGGCAGTCCGACAGTGCTTTTACCCATCCCGTTGGAAAGATTTCCAAAGAATGTGAAAAGCTGATCCGCGTTACCGAGGAATGCTTCTGGATTGGCGCCCGCGAAGCGCGAGAAGGAAACAGAATCGGCGATATCGGATACGCGATTCAAAAGCATGCCGAAGCGCATGGCTACGGAGTCATCCGAGACTTGTGCGGACACGGCATTGGCACTGAAATGCACGAAGATCCCAGTGTACCGAATTATGGAAGACCCGGAAGAGGCGTTCGTCTCAGAGAGGGTATGACGATTGCAATCGAACCGATGATTGCGATGGGTGACTGGGGCGTATATGTAGAGGACGACGGCTGGACCATCAAAACCGATGATCACAGCGTATGCTCCCACTATGAGCACACAATCGCCATAACAAAAGGCGATCCGGAAATCCTTTCGTACCCCGGATTCCGGTTTACGGAGGCCAAACGATGAATAAAGCGCCCATACTTGAAGGATCAAAAGTGATCTCGAAGGCCGGACGCGATGAGGGCAGACTGTTTTTAGTGGTCAAATCGCTGGACGAGGAATATGTTCTTATATCCGACGGCGATACCCGAAAGATGGATAAGCCTAAAAAGAAAAAGCGTAGGCATCTTAAACAGGTATCCCAGCCCACTCAAACCATTATTGAACGATTGACAAGCGGCCAACAGGTACTTGATCACGAAGTGCGCCATTGGCTTTCTAACGAGGAGGAGTAAAGCTTTGTCCAAGTCTGATGTTATCGAAGTTGAAGGCGTTGTAACGGAATCTTATCCGAACGCCATGTTCGAAGTACAGCTGCCCAACGGTCATAAAATTCTGGCTCATGTATCCGGAAAAATGCGTATGAACTATATCCGCATCTATCCCGGCGATAAGGTCACTATTGAGCTTTCGCCCTATGATCTGACCAGAGGCCGCATCACCTGGCGCAGTAAGTCGTAAATTCCAAAAAGGAGGAACCACCGATGAAGGTAAGGCCGTCCGTTAAAGTGATCTGCGAAAAGTGCAAGATCATCAAGCGTAAGGGACATGTTATGGTAATCTGCGAAAACCCCAAGCACAAGCAGAAGCAGGGCTAAGGGATCGCTGAAAAAAGCTGTTGCAAAACGAATGTTTTGCAGCAGCTTTTTTAATGAAGCGCCCTTAGGCATGAAGCGCGCTTCGCGCATGGAAAATGTTTGAGACGCTTGTTTGAATTAATAGCGAATTCTGTTTTGATAGCCAGTCAAGAGATGTTCGTGGTACAGGTGCGAGTCGTTTCCTGAGGTGAATACGAGGGGGATTACGTAGCCGTGGTCTTCCCTGAACTCGATTACGGTTAAGGAGGAATGGGTGAGTCCAAAATGCACGGAGAATTCGGGATAGGGGATATCGAGGATGCAGCTTAAGAATGCTGCGCCAAAGCCTTCGTGAGCAAAAAGGGCTACGCGCTCATTGGTGGGATTTATGGCTTTAAAGAGGTTTTTTTCGCTCAGATGCTCGTAGCCTAAGGAGAGAAGAAACTTATCCGCCTCATTTTGAATGCGCGCTAAGCCTTTTTCAAGATGGTATTTTTCAATATCGGGATGCGTGTACCATTTTTCGCCGAGCGAGCGGATTTCTCTGCTCACAAAGAGCTGGGCTGTCGGCGGATAGCGGAATGCCCATGTGCGTCCGCCGTCGGGTTTGTCCACGCAAAGCTGATCCCATGCATGGGATTCGTTACACCAGTCCAGCTGCGTGATGGGCTTTTTGCAGATTTCTGCGGTTGGAATGGCCGTTTGATAGGCGCGCGTTGAGGTGGATGCGAATATCTTATCGATGCCTTGAAGCGCTATGCGCCTTGCAACAGCCTCGGCTTGTCTTTGACCAAGGGGCGTTAATTGATCGGGATCGTAAATCGGGTCGCCGTGGCGGACGAAATATAAAAGCACGGGTATGCCTCCTTGTACTGTAATGGATGGTTTTCATTATAGCAAATATGAAAAGCAAGTCAAGAATAACAAGGACGCGGATTTAATTAAAAAAGAATTGCGTTTTGTTTTCAAATTGTGTATAATGATAATGTATCATTGGAGGGCTGTGTGCTCTGATTTACTTTTTTACGATCCAGGAAGTGTAGTGTATGTACAAAAGCATCGGTAAGCATATGCTGATACAGCTGACGAAGCTTATCAATATCCTCGGAAGCGCATATTTTTTCTGGAATGCGTGGCATTTTTATTATTCTCCAAGATTTCAGATTGGTCAGATCGGCTATGGCGACATATTGGTTATTCTCGTTTACTGCATTATTCAGTTTCTGCTCAATAAAACCTACAGCGCCTATGACATCGGAAATGCGCGGGCATGGTCGCTGTTTTGTTCGCTGTGTCTGGCGGACGGCGTCGGGCTTTCTATTTATATCCTAATCATGTGGATTGGATGGTTTGACATCCCGAATCCATTCCCATTAATGGCTGTTTTCGGCGTTCAGGTGGTATGGAACGCGCTGTGGAGCGTATTTGTCAACCGCCTTTATTTCAGGTTATACAAGGCAAAAAAGAGCGCGATTATCTACAAGGACGATTCAGACTTATTTAAATTTCGGGAAATGGATCGCTACGGACGAAGATTTGAGGTGGTTAAGCACATCAAAGATCCGGCGGACATAAAGAGCATCAAAAAAGAACTGGACGGGATTGACGCGGTTTTTGTAATCGGAATTGACGCTACGATTCGAAATGAACTGGCCGAGTATTTGATTGACAAACGCATCGTCGGCTATTTTGTGCCGCATGTCGGCGATGTTATATTGGCGGGCGCACGGAACCTGCATCTTTTTGCGACGCCTACCATGTGCGTAAGCCGTGCGGAGCTTTCGCCGGAGTACATGGCGCTTAAGCGTGTTATGGACGTCGTTGTGTCGATGCTTGGCATTATCATCTTAAGCCCCGTTATGCTGATTACGGCTCTTGCCGTTAAGTGCTGCGACGGCGGTCCCGTGTTTTACAGGCAGGAACGGCTGACCAAGGACAGGCAGATTTTTCAGATTCTGAAATTCAGAAGCATGTCTGTAGATGCGGAGAAGGATGGCGTCGCGAGGCTTGCCGTGAAGTCGGACAGCCGCATTACGCCCGTTGGGCGAATCATCCGCGCTTGCCGGCTTGACGAGCTTCCGCAGCTTTTCAACATTCTTGAAGGCAGCATGACGCTGGTCGGGCCTCGCCCGGAGCGGCCTGAAATCGCTGAAAGGTATGAAAAGGAATTGCCCTCCTTTGCGCTGAGGCTGCAGGTGAAGGCGGGGCTTACGGGTTATGCGCAGATATACGGCAGATACAATACACATCCGCGCGACAAGCTGCAGATGGATTTATTGTATATCAATTCCATGTCGATCATCCGGGACATTCGATTGCTGTTTGCGACCATTAAGATTCTTTTTCAAAAGGACAGCACGCTGGGCGTGAACGAAGGGCAGACAAATGCGTTTATCGATAAGGCGCAGGAGATTTCGTGCGAGATGAGCGGCGTTCAGCTTCCGCCGTACTCTGTGCTTATGTCGGTTTATTACAAGGACAAGGCCGAGCATTTCAAAGCTGCCATCCAGAGCATGATCGACCAGACGGTCAGCTCGGATGAATTTGTCATTGTGTGCGACGGCCCTTTGAATGACGAGCTTGAAAAGGTTCTTTCATGGGCATCCGCGACGCTTCAGGAGAAGCTGAAAATCGTGCGGATTGCCGAAAATGGCGGGCTTGGCAAGGCGCTTAACAAGGGTGCTCAGTTCTGTACGAACGAATTTGTCGCCCGAATGGATGCGGACGATATATCGCTTCCGAACCGATGCGAGCTGCAGCTGAGAGCATTTTTGGAGCATCCCGATGTGTCGGTCATGAGCGGAATCATTGAGGAGTTCTCAAAGGATGTATCGCTTGTCATGGCGCGGCGCGTGCTTCCTGAAAAGCATGAGGAGATACTGGAATTCGCCAAATCGCGCAATCCCTTCAATCATCCCTGCGTTATGTTCAGAAAAAGCGCGGTGGATCGTGCAGGCGGCTACAAGGATATGCGCTTGCTGGAGGATTATTACCTTTGGGTGCAGATGCTTTTAAACGGCGAAAAGGGCATGAATCTGCCGATTCCGCTGCTTCGCATGCGGGCGGGCTACGGCATGTATAAGCGCAGAGGCGGCTTTAAGTATGCGATGTCGCAAATCAGGTTGTTTTCCTATATGAAGGAAAGAAAAATGATTTCAAGAACGCAATTTTTAATCAGCGTGACAATGCGTTCGATCTCATCGCTTCTGCCTGCGTTTGTGCGGTATTTCCTTTTTATGCAGCTTTTAAGAGAATAAGAAAATCGCCTTGCCGAAATCAATCGGCGAGGCGATTTTTGAACTTATTTCCAGGTTTTTTGGATTTCGTTGTACATTTTTACGGTTCCGATGTCCACGCATTCGCCTTCGTAAATGTGGGCGCGCACTTCCTTTTTCTTATACAGCCACTCCGGGAAGTGACCGGGAGAGTCAGGATTATTGCCCTCTTCGATATACTTTTTGAAAAGCGGAAGCGTTTCGCGCGCGTAGATGTATTCTGCAAAGGCGGCGATGTCTGTCTTGGGGTTCTCGGGCTTTTCCTCAAGATCGATCACGCGGGAATTTGCATCGAGCTGCAAAATCGCGTAGCGTTTGCGTTCCTCGGGATCGGGGAGCCTGCCGGTTAAAAGAAGGTCGCATTTGTGGGACCTGAAATCCTTGAAATAGTCCGTAAGCTTTATGGATAAGAGATTGTCGGATGCGGCGACAAACAAATCGTCGTCGATTTTGGCATTTTCAAGCACGAACAGAATATCGCCGATCGCGCCCAGACGGTTTTCGTTAGAGGTCGTTTGGTCATTCCAGACGATGATTCTCTGCCGATAATCGGACTTGACCGCTTCAGCCCAGTTTGACAGCTGGTCATAAAAGCGAGCGTTGGAAACGATGTGAATCTCATCAATGTCCGCTTCGTCTGTGAACGCGTCCAAAAGATGCTCAAGAATTCGTTTCTTGCCAACCGTCAGAAGCGCTTTGGGCATGTTCTCAGTTAAAGGATACAGGCGCGTTGCGTAACCTGCGGCCAAAATAATCGCTTTCATGCTCACAACCTCCTTACTGCTTAGAATATTATATCATAAAATCCATTCATTGTCCACCGAAGAAGGAAGCTGTTTTAGAGAGCTTTTTCTAAGATTTTTTTCTGCGAACGGGCGGGGGAGTGGAATAGCCCTTTACGCGCGTGGCCTCCTTCATTTCAAGGCCGGTCATGTAGTCGAGCTGGCGGGGTTCAAATTCTTCGTGCTCCCGCTGGCGCGTCATGCAGGTGTAATCCCACGTTGCGTCAAGCGCGTCTGTTCGCCACGGTCTTCTCTCCCACCAATAGCCGCGGAAGGGATCGCGCGTGACGTTCATCCAATCCAGAAGCTCGTCGTGCATCTGATCTCGAATATCGGCGTAGGCAGGATTGTCAATCTGATTAACCATTTCATCGGGATCGGTTTCAAGATCGTAGAATTCGTCCTCGCAAAGAAGATTGACGGAAAGCTTATATCGGTTATTGATCGCGCCTCGCATGGGCTGGAAGCCGCCGAAGCCGTCGTGGTCCACTTCGTAGCGTCCGAACTCCAAAAACACGGTTTCCGGGGTGTAGTCCGGTTTGAAAATACGCCTGAGGCTCTTTCCTTCGATCCATTTGGCTTCGGGAAGATTGAAATAATCAAGAAGCGTGGGCGTAATGTCGATGTGGCTTACGGGATAGGGGAAGACTTCGCCGGCATTCGTTAGCCCCGGCCAGCGCAGGATAAAAGGAATGCGCGTGATTTCATCATACAGGCAGGGCCCTTTGGCGAACAGGCGGTGAGAAGAAATCGCGTCGCCGTGATCAGAGGTATAAAGCACAAACGCGTCCTTTGCGCACTTGTCGATTTCATTAAGCACGCGGCCGATTTCGCTGTCGATATAGGAATTGCAGCCGAAAAAGTGTCTCAGTCCGTCGCCGCCCAGCGACTTGGGCGCCGGCGTGTTCAGGCGATCCTGCGCCCACGCCTTCTGGCTGGAAGGCTTGCCCTCAAGCGTATCGTCCACGTTTTTGCTTCTGGGAAATTCAAAATCACGAAACAGCTCGGGATAAGGCTTGGGGCAGAGCGCAGGGTCGTGGGGTTCATCGTAGGAAACGACGAGAAGGAAGTCCTCATCTTTATATTGATTCAGAAACTTAAGCGCTCGATCGGTGACGCGCGCGCCGAAGGTGAATTCGCGCGGAACGCCTTCTTCGGTATCTACGTTGTTTGCGTTTCGGCTGTAAAGACGTTCTTCCTCCGAAAGCTCGCTTAAATACGTCTTCATGTCATACCAGTATTCCTCGTCCCAGCCGTCAGGGCAGCGTCCGAGGCCGAAATAGTCGCCGCCGTCCAGATGCCATTTTCCGATAAAGGCGCAGTGAACGCCCTGAGGCGTCAGACGCTGGGCAACGGTTTTTACGTTTTCATAAAGCGCCACGCTGTTTGTCCAGCTGCCGTTTGAGTGCGGGTAAAGGCCGGTAAAAATGGCGGAACGCGCCGGACCGCATACGGGCTGGGTAGTATACGCCTTTTCGAAGCGGAGCGCCGTCTCGGCGAATGCGTCGAGAAAGGGCGTTCGCATCTCGGGATATTTATAACATCCAACCATGTCGTACCTTTGCGAATCCGTCATGATGATAATGGCTTGATTGGGCATGATGGCGCCTCCTTACCGTATTTAATCAAGCATATTATACCATTTCTGAACTGTTCGGGCAAGATGCGCACGATTGACAGAACATATTTTGAGACGTATAATAGAATAGCGTTTATATTGGATCATTTCATGCTTGGGGGTTTCGCTGTATGGTATTTTCCAGCCTTACGTACTTGCTCTTCTTTATGCCGCTGGTGCTGGGGCTTTATTTTCTTAAGAATAATGTTCGCTGGAGAAACGGAATCCTGCTCGTTTCGTCGCTCGTTTTCTATGGATGGAGCGACCCTGTTTGGATTCTGGCAATGCTGTTTTCGACATTTTTGAACTTTTACTGCGCGCTTGCGATCGCGAATACAGAAAATGCAGGCAGAAAAAAGCTTTTTCTTGTGATTTCGCTTCTGGGCTCTTTGGGCTTTTTATTCTATTTTAAATACAGCGCGTTTACGGTCAATACGATTCTCGCCGTTTTCGGTTCCGCCCGGCGCGTGGCGTCGCCGGTTTTGCCCATTGGCATCTCCTTTTACACCTTTCAGGTGCTTTCCTATACGCTGGACGTCTATTGGGAGAAAACGCCTGTTCAGAAAAAGCCCTTGCGGCTGCTTTTATACGTGTGCTGCTTTCCGCAGCTGATTGCCGGCCCAATTGTCCGGTATCAGGACGTTGAAAAGCGGCTGGGCGCAAGATATACCTCGCCCGACGATTTTCAGGCAGGTATGCGCCGCTTTGTCGTGGGCCTTGGAAAAAAGGTGCTGCTTGCCAATATTGCGGGCAAGGCGATGTCGGAGCTGGTCTTAGCGGGCTCCGGCGCGCAGGTATCGGTTGCAGGCGCATGGATGGCTGCGTTTTTATACGCGCTTCAGATTTATTTTGACTTTTCCGCCTATTCTGATATGGCGATCGGCATGGGCAGAATCTTTGGCTTCACCTATCTTGAAAACTTCAACTATCCCTATATTTCAAGATCCGCAGGCGAGTTTTTCCGCCGCTGGCACATTTCTCTTGGAACGTGGTACAGAGAGTACCTGATGTATCCTTTAATGCGTTCCAAGTGGCTCACGAAACTGAGCCTTAAAAAGAGCAAAAAGCATTCCCGCATGTATTACAGAAACATGGCGACGATTATCTGCACGCTGATTGTTTGGGCGACGACGGGGCTTTGGCACGGCGCGAACTGGAATTTTATTGTCTGGGGTCTTTACTACGGCGTGATGATGGTTGTTGAAAAATTTGTGTTCGGAAAAATACTGTCCAAGACGCCCGAGATCATCAAGTGGTTTTTGACCATGATCGTGGTTCTGGTTGGATATGTCATTTTCTATTATACGGATTTTTCCCTCGTCATCGAGCATGTGCTTGCAATGATCGGCCTTTCGACGAAAGGCGGGCTTCACGCTATAAGCCTTATCGATGAAAGCGTCGTTCGGGTGTTCAACACCTATTGCGTATTTATGATCATTGCGTCCCTTTGCTGTCTGCCGTTTAAGGACGCGTATGAAAAGGTTCTTCAAAGCAGGAAGAAGCATCGCGTAGTTTTTGATGCGCTCGGTACGGTTGCGCTCACGGCAATATTGATTCTTTCCGTATTGTTTTTGGTAGGCGAAAGCTTTAATCCGTTTATCTATTTCCGCTTTTAAGCGTTGGAGGGTATATGAAACACCGCTTTTCATTTGTGCTTACGCTGTGGTGGGTGTTGATTCTGGGCATGCTGGCTGTTCTTATGCTCATTTTTGCGCCGAAGAACGAACGCGTGTCGGATATTGATAACCGCATGCTCGCGGGCGTTCCCGAGCTTACCAAAGAAACGTTTTTGTCCGCCGAGTTTATGCAGGGCGTGGACAGCTGGCTTTCGGACAGTTTTTTTGCGCGCGAAGAGATCGTTTCTCTGACCAAGGGACTTCTTGCTTCCACGGCTTTTGAAAGGTACGAGAAGGACATTGAAGCAGAGCTCGCCAAGGAGCAGGAGGAGGCCGAAAAAAAGCTTTTGGCGCAGGAAGAAAGCGAACAAAATCTTGATTCCGATGTAAATACGCAAGATGTTGCTCCAAGCGAGGAATCGGACGCGATTTCTCAAACGGATCAAGCCGGTCAGCCGGGCGAAAACGTCTTAACGGATGATTCGGAAGAAATTCCCGCGGAAGAGATTCCGGCGGAAGAAATCCCGGATGATGCAGCGGACGAGGAAGCGCCCAAGGAAGTCATTCGCGGAAGCGCCTATCTTTGGATGGAGATGACCGACGGCACGCGCGAAAACCTGTATACCTTTTCTGAAAAGAATATAAATACCGTAGCAAAAATGCTGGATGCATACAGAGATGCGCTGGGCGAGGACGGAACGGTGCACTATATGCAGATTCCCTATTCGACCACGGCCTATCGGTGGCTGAACAACACGCACAAATATTGCGGATGGGGCAGCAATGTGGAGGATGCGCTCAGAAGCCGTGTCAAGAGCGGCGTGTACATTCACAATATTGCCGAGATTTTTGAAGAGCCGCTTAAAAACGGAGAATATCTCTATTACAGATCGGATCATCATTGGTCGCCCCGAGGCGCGGCGCTGGCCTGCAGCGCGATTATGGCGTCGCAGGGCTATCCCACGGTGGATTTCGACGATTACAATTATCTTGTTCATAATAAGTTCTACGGCTCGCTGTTTGACGCCTCCGCGCCCGAAAAGGTGAAGTCGGACACGCTGGAGATCTGGTATCCCAATCTGCCCGAAAGGCACTTTCTTGTTCAGCGGCTCACAAGGCTTGAAGAGCATGCGCTGATGGATTATGAAAGGAAAAATTACAGGGCGTATCTGTTTGGAACATTGGGCCCCTGGCGTCTGATTGATACCGGCTATTCCACGGGGCGAAACGCGCTGATTATCTCAGATTCCTACGGAACGGCATTCGCGCCGTTTCTGCTCCCATACTACGACACGGTTCTGATGACCGATTTAAGGCCCGACTACTACAACAAGACTTTAGCGGGCGCTTCGGTCAGAGAATACATTAAGCAGTATGATATCGACGACGTTTACATGGTTTTAAGCACAAATTCCGGCGTTCACAAGAAGTATTCGCTCAGCTATATGATGAAATACCTGGATTAGGGCAGGATAGCGGTATGAACAAAAAAGATAAAGCGCGCATTTTGATGCGCAGAAAAAAGGAAATGCAGTTTGCCGGCGGCGTTTTTAGAATCAGCGTGATCCTGGCGGCAATCCTTTTGATCGTTGTCATTATTCTGGTTGAGGCGGCGCCCTCCTTTATTCGCCCGAAGATCAAGCGTGCGCTGGCAGAGCGCGATTTTGAGGGCGCGGAAAAGCTGGCGGGCTATATTGGAGAGGAAGAGGTAGCGAGTCTTCATAAGCAAATCCTTTATATTCAAGCGGAGGATCTTCTGATAGAGGGGCGCTTTGACGAGGCGGAAAATATGTTTTCCATGCTCGGCGCCTATGAAGACGCGCCGGTTCGCGTAATGCAGGCCGGATACAGGAAGGCGGAGCATGTAATGAGCGAAGGCCGCTATGAGGATGCGGCTGCGCTTTTCATGCGCGTGGTCGGCTACTCAAACGCGATGGAAATGCGAAACGAATGCTATTATCGGTTGGCTGAGGAGAAGATCGCAGCCGGTTCGCTTGACGAGGCGCTCAACCTTTTTACGATGCTTGGAAATTATTCCGACAGCCATAACCGGCGGATTCAGACGGCGATTCTGCTTACGGGCATTGAGGACGGCGAACAGGCGCTTCTTGCCGCAAGCGGTTTAAGTCAGCAGGAGCTTGAGATGCTGAACCGGCTTACCGAAACGCGCGAGCGAATTTTGCGCGGATGGGTCGCGGTTGGATACGAGCACACGGTCGCGCGAAAAGCGGACGGCACATGCGTGGCTGCAGGCGATAACAGCTTTGGTCAGACGCAGGTGGACGCATGGACGAATGTTATATTCATTGACGCGGGCGCAGCGCATACGGCGGCGCTTTTAGAGAATGGAACGGTTGTTGCCTGCGGAGACAACACGTACGGGCAGACCGACGTATCCGGCTGGACGAATGTAAAAGCGATTGCAACAGGCGCGTACGACACCTTTGCGATTACAAACGACGGAAAGCTTCTACACACGGGATATACCGATATTGAAAAGGTCAGCGGCTGGACAGAGCTTTCAGATATTGCAGCGGGTTCCTATGCGTTTTCCGCGCTGTCTTCAAACGGCGCGATGCTGGCGTCGCCTCAAAAGCTTCTTTTAGGCGGAAGCGAACCCTTTATTCAAACGGACGTCTCCACCGCGTATGCTGCCGCGCTGACCGCGCAGGGCAGGGTGGTTTCGACCTTTGAAGGAGAGATATGGACGAACACGGCCTACATTTCCTGCGGTGCAAGCGGCATGATGGCCATCGACGCGGACGGCAGGGTGCTTTCCCGCTTTTTCAGAAAAACGGAGCGGTATTCCTTTGAAGAAAAGCCCGCGCTGCTGGTTGCAGCCGGCGGCGCGCATCACGCGGTTTTATATGAAGACGGCAGCGTGAAGGTTTACGGCAGCAACGATAAGGGTCAGGCAAACACGCAAAACTGGCAGCTGTTTTAGCTTAAAGGAGATTTTGTATGAAGGATGTTACCTACCTCAAGCTTTTGAGAAACGGATCGAAAGCCGCGCCTGCGTATCCCGTGCATCGGTTTGCGCTTCTGGGCGACTGCGCTACGCAGCATCTTTGTGCGGCAATTCGCGGATATGCCTATGAAGAGGGCGAAAACTTTCAGATGTTTGAGGCGGATTACGATCAGATCGACGCGCAGCTGATGGACGAAAACAGCGAGTTTTATGCATTTGACCCGGAAACCGTGCTTCTTTTCATGTGCACGGAGAAGCTGTATAAGCGTTTTACCGCCTGCCCTGTTTTAGAGCGCGCTTCCTTTTATGAGGCGGAAGCAAAGAAGATTCGATCCTCCTTTGAAAGAATCAATCGAAGGCTTAAAACCAACATCCTGTTTTTTCTGTTCCTCAAAATGGACGACGGCGTGTTCGGAAGCTATGCCTATACGGAAAAAACCTCGTTTCCGTATCAGCTGGCGAAGCTCAACAATTGCCTGATCGATATGGCGGGTGAAATTGGAAATCTTCGCCTGATTGACCTTGAACCCGTTCGCGCCCGCATGGGCGACCGTGCCTTTAAAGATGAAAAGATGTACGCCATTGCGAAAATGCCCATTTCAACGTCTGCGCTTGTTCCGGTTTCAAACCTTGTGGTGGAAGCGGTTAAGGCGCGAAAGGGCAGAATCCGCAAATGCGCGATACTGGATCTTGACAACACGCTTTGGGGCGGCGTTATCGGAGACGACGGCATGAGCGGCATCCAGATTGGCGAGCTCAATCAGGGACATGCGTTCACGGAATTTCAGACATGGCTCAAGGAACTCAAAAACAGGGGAATTATGCTTGCGGTCTGTTCCAAAAACGATGAAAAAAACGCCAAGGAGCCGTTTATCAGCCATCCAGAAATGGTGCTTAGGCTGAATGACTTTTCTGCGTTTGTCGCCAACTGGGAGGATAAGGCGGGCAATATCCGAAGGATTCAGAAGGAACTGAACATCGGCTTTGACTCCATGGTTTTCTTTGACGACAATCCCTTTGAGAGAAATCTGGTAAGGACCATGCTGCCCGAGGTGGAGGTTCCAGAGCTTCCCGAGGACCCCGCGATGTATACCTCCTTTGCGCGCGCGCAGAACCTTTTTGACACTGCATCCTTTTCCGATGAAGACAGAGTGAGAACGGAAAGATATCTTGCAGAGCAGAAGAGAAGCTCCATGAGCCTCGAAATGGAATCGTACGACGATTACTTAAAGGCGCTTGAAATGAAGGCGGTTGTTTCCGCTTTTGATGAATTTCACACGCCCAGAATTGCGCAGCTTACGCAAAGAAGCAACCAGTTCAATGTGAGAACCGTTCGCTATACGGATGAAGAGATTGCCAGAATCTCGGAAGATGATCGATACATTACGCGCTATTATAAGCTTTCCGACCGCTTTGGGGATCACGGCCTTATTTCCGTTGTGATTCTTGAAAAGAGGGCGGACCATCTGTTCGTGAACGAATGGCTGATGAGCTGCCGCGTATTAAAGCGCGGAATGGAGCAGTTTATTGCAGACAGCATCATCTCGGTCGCCCAAAAAGAAGGATTTACAAAGGTCGTTGGCGAATATATCCCGACCGCCAAAAACGGCATGGTCAAAAACCTGTTTTCCGACATGGGTTTTCGGGACGCCTGCGACGGCAAATTTGTAGCGGACGTCGAAACGTATAAAAAACACAATACCTATATTACGGAGGAATAGCCAGATGAACGCTGAAATTCTCAAAAAGCTTACCAAGGTTTTCAAAGAGGTGTTTGACGACGCTTCTTTGAAGATTTCCGAGAAAACCACCGCGAAGGACGTTGAGGGCTGGGACAGCCTTATGCATATCACGCTGATTGCCGAGGTAGAGGATGCGTTCCGCGTGAGATTTTCCATGAAGGAAGTTACCGGCATGAAAAATGTCGGCGAAATGATCGATCTTATCGAAAAGAAGAAAGCGAAGTAGTCAGATTTTCAAGCGAAAAAAACCAAATACCCAAGAAAAATGCGTTTTACCTATTGACAAACGCATTTTTCTTGGGTATAATATGTATCGCGCTTGGGGTTATAGCTCAGTTGGTCAGAGCGTTACGTTGACATCGTAAAGGTCGATGGTTCGAGCCCATTTAACCCCATTTCCGGCCCACTCAGAGATGAGTGGGTTTTTGTTTTTTGGCTTAGGATTATGTTGTATCTTTCCGATACGGTTGAAATGCAGGATAAAATGTGATAAAATGGCCGTGTATGAAGATTTGGAGACGAAATATGAAAAAGAGATTACTAAACATTGTTCACAAGCTTAATGAAATGATTGAAACGATTGAGAAGCACGAAAAATGGGGCTGGATTGTCCAGTTCGTGAAATTCTCAATTGTCGGCGTAATCAACACGCTGATTGACCTTGGGGTATACTATTTCTGTTTGTATATCCTGCATTTTCACTATCAGCTTGCAACCTTTTTTGGTTTTATTGTAAGCGTTACGAACGCATATCTTTTAAACGGCCTGTTCGTGTTTTCTGATGGGCAAAGGAAAAGCGCGCTTGAGAACCTTAAGACCTACGGAAAGACCGTCGCAGGCTATGCGAGCACATACCTTTTAAGCGTGTTTTTGATGTGGCTTTGGGTGGATGTTCTGCATATCCCCGAGGGCGTCGCGCCGCTTTTAAGGCTTATTATCACGGTGCCGCTCAATTATCTGATCAACAAGTTCTGGACGTTTAAGAAAAGCGGAAACGCGTAATTTGAACTTTTATCAAGAATATTTCGCCAAACAGAAGGCAATAACGGTAAGGAGAAAACAGCTATGCAGCCAGCGCAGAAGCTCAATCAGCTTTTGAAGGAAAATATCAGCAGGGTTATCGTCGGAAAGCAGGATGTTGTCGAGCTTGTTTTAAACGCCATTCTTTGCGGAGGCCACGTTCTGATTGAAGATGTTCCGGGCGTGGGAAAGACGACGCTTGTATCGGCGTTCGCCAAATCGCTCGCGCTTTCCTTTAAGCGCATTCAGTTTACGCCCGACGTTACGCCCAGCGACGTGACCGGCTATAATTTCATTGATTTTAAAACCGACAAAATGGAATACCGCGAGGGCGCGGTGTTTGCGCAGATGGTGCTTGCCGACGAAATCAACCGAACCTCGCCCAAAACCCAGTCCTCGCTTCTTGAGGTTATGGAGGAGGGACAGGTGACGCTGGACGGCGAAACGCACAAGCTGCCTGCGCCCTTTATCGTGCTTGCGACGCAGAACCCTGTTGATTTCGTAGGAACCTATCCTTTGCCCGAGGCGCAGCTGGACCGCTTTTTCATGCGCGTTTCCATCGGCTATCCGACGGGAAGCGAGGAGGCCGAGGTTCTTAACATGTATATGACCGGCGAGAAGCCGCTTGAGAATCTTGAACCCGTCTGCACGCGGGAAGACATACTGCGCCTTCAGAAGATGGTGGGCGAGGTTCGCGTTTCGAAGGAGATGCGCGCATACATTACTGAGATTGCGCAATCATCCAGAACCTACCGCGCCTTTTCACGCGGTATTTCTACCCGAGGCGCGATTGCCCTTATGCGCTCGGCACAGGCGGCGGCGATGCTCGCGGGCCGCGACTATGTGACGCCCGACGACGTTCGAAAAATGGCGGGACCCGTGCTTTCGCATCGCGTGGTTCTAAGCCCCGAGGCGAGATTGGGCATGAAGGGCGCGACGGCGGAAAAAGTGCTTCAGCGCCTTATTTCCGGCATACAGGTGCCGGTGAGAATCAGGTGACGGAAAAGTGACAGCAAGAACGATCAATTTTATTTTGATTATGGCCGCTATGGCGCTGGTAGCGCTGACGATTGGTTCGTCAGCTCTGCTTCGCATTGCGGTCTCAATGCTGATTATGCTGATTCTGTCCCTTCTAAGCGCCGTATGGGGGCTTATGACTGCGAAAGTATCCTTCGCGGCGGACGTCAAGCGGATCGAAAGAGGCGCGAGCGCAGGCTATCGGATGATCGCGCGGTATACCTCATTCATTCCGCTTGGAAGCTTGATTTTCGTATCGACAGACGGCCGCGAAACCGTATTTGAAATGCTCCCTTATCAAGCGAAAAACATAAAAGCCATTCAAACGTTCAAGCACAGGGGCGTTTATACCCTTGGCGAAGGACGCGTGTATGCGTTTGACATGTTCGGCTTGTTCGCGCTTTCCAAAAAGGTGAAGGCGGCGGGGGAGAACATCGTCGTTGTTCCGAAAAAAATGGAGTTTGACGCGCCCAAAATCAAAACGGTTGACGTGGGGCCGGAAACCAGGCGGCGTTTTCAGGACGATGCGTCCGCGCCCTCCGGCGTTCGCGACTGGCGAGACGGCGATTCGTTAAAGCGCGTTCATTGGAAGCTTACGATGAAGACGTATGACCCATCGCTTCGAAATCTCCGTCCCATGGTCAGAACCTATGACGAGGCAGCGAGGCCCGACACGGTAGTGCTTACGGATCTTTCTAAAATCGACGCGGTGGAAGAATGGGCCAAATACGCCGAGGACGGCGTGTGCGAGGCAAGCTACGGCGCGGCGTATTCGCTTCTTGAAGGCGAAAACCGCGTGCGAATGGTGCTTGCGGGGAATACGCCGATGGAAGTGGAAGGCGAGAGCGCCATGGAAGCGGAGGGCTTTTTGGACGCGTTGGCAAACGCCGCATTTGACGGCCGGGAGCCCTTTGAGCAGGCGATTTATGAAAGCGCGCGTCATCCGGAAAGAACCGGCATGGTGATTGCCGTGACGGCAAAAATGACGATGCGCGTGGTCGATGCGCTTACCAGAATCGGCGAAACGACCGGCATTCAGATGATGGCGGTATGGATTACGGATCAGAGACGCGCGGACACCGATCAGATGCTTTCGCGCCTTGAATCATCGGGCGTTGCCGCCAGATGCATCAATCCCTTCAAGGCTGGGTAAAACTATATGGAAATAAATCGAAACCGAATCTTTGTGATTCTGGGCGAGGCGCTGATTGCGGCGCTTCTGGCAGCCGGTCTTACGGTGATCGCCGCCCAATCTGCCGGGTTTTCCGTCCAGGCAAGCGTATGCTATTTCAGCGCCGGGCTTTGCGCCGTGGCGCTTTTTGGCTTGTCGTATTCAAGGGCTTCCGGCTGGATTACGCTTCTTATAATGGCGCTGGCCGCCCTGATTTCGGTATGCTTCGGATGGCGCCCGATTGAGGATATCAAATCGTTTCTGGATGACGTTTATATGGGGCAGGCGGTTGAAGCGCATTTGGGAGCGCTGTCTGTCCTTTGCGTAATTTTGCTGATTACCGCGTTTTACATCATTGCGCATCAGAGAGTCGGCGCGTACCTTATGCTGTTTGTGACCGTTGCGCTGCTTAGCATTTTGTGGTTCTTCGGCGAAATTTCTACTTCTATTCACATTCTGCCGGTTATCTGCGCCCTGTCCGCCATGTTTTCAAAGACGGCGCGGTTCAAATTTTCCGCATTAAGACCGCTTCTGTCCTTATCCTTGATCGCCGCCATTGTTTCGTGCATGCTTGTTCCGTCTCATGGCGTTAAGGTCGATAAGCTGAACGAATACGCGCAGAAAGCGCTTGCTTTCATGATCCGCACCTTCAACATCGACAACAGGAATATGGAGGAGCGCAGAAGCTTCACCATTGCCGCCGACGGCTGGGCGGGCTATAAGGAATTGATCGGCGGTAACGCATATCCCTCCGAGGCTGAGGTCATGAAGGTGACGGGCGAGGCGGGCGATGTTTATCTTCGCGGCGCGCTTCGATATGTGTACAACAACAACGCCTGGGTGGACGAAAGCAACGAAAGCAAGGCCGGGAAAATCAAGCGTTATATGTTCAGCGGCTTTGAAAAGCTTATTTACAAAAGCGAATATGAGCGGGCGATGGATTTGGACAAGCGCGCTTCTGACGTCTATTTCGGCGACGCATCCATCGGAATTGAAATGCTTTCGGATACCGGCTTCTGGACGCTTTATACGCCCGGACGCGTGACGGACGTTGACGTGGACACGGATGCGTTTGTATACTTCAACAATGTCGGCGAAATGTTTATCAATCGCCCGATGAAGTCCGGCGATCGGTTTTTTATTGAATACGATCGTTTGAAGACCGACGGCGAAGGGATTTCCGAAATGCTCCGCAAGCTTTCAAAGGAGAAGGACGACGGGTATAAAAATGCGTCGGTTCTCAATAAGGATCTTCCGGGCAATATTGATCCGTATGTATATGAAACCACCTATCGTATTACGCAAGGCGCTGAAACGCCCTATGATAAAGCGGCTGCCATCGAAAATTATCTGAAAGCGAACGGAACATATTCCCTTGAAAGCGCATATCCGCCCGAGGGTACGGATGCGGTGTCGTTTTTTATGAGCGAGGGAATGAAGGGCTATTGCGTCCATTTCGCTTCCGCTATGACGGTCATGTGCCGAATTGCAGGGCTGCCTGCAAGATATGTGGAAGGATACCTTTGCATAATTGATGAAAGCGGCGAATGCATTGTGACGGGATTGGACGCGCATGCGTGGACGGAGGTTTATTTAAACGGCTTCGGCTGGATGACCTTCGACGCTACGCCGCCGGATCGGGATGATGATCCTCAAAACGAGAACAGCAATGAAAACGGCGGCGATGTTCCCTCTGATAACGGGGAAACGGGGCACGACGAGGATGAAACGGGCGATGATCCCATGAATAGCAATACCGCGCCCACGCCTACGCCCAAGCCTACGCCAACCCCCGAGCCTACAAACGAACCTACGCAGAAGCCGAACGACGACAGCGATCCGTTTGCGGGGCAAAACGACCTCTTTACCGACCCTACGCCCACGCCTACGCCCGCGCCCAACACAGGGAACAATCAGCCGGGCGGCGAGGGAAATCGTGAAAACGAGGGAAACGACACAAGGGACGATTCGGATTTAAACGACGGAAACGATTCGGATAGCGCGCTTAATGCGATTTTGCTTATATTACTGATTCTTTTTGTTCTCCTTGCGCTTTTCCTGTGTGCGTATTTCAGAATTCTTGCGACTTCTCCCGAGCGCATGGCGCGGCGAACCCGAAAAAGCGAGGATCAGCTTATGTGCTGGTATCGCGCGATGCTGACGGCGCTGGAAATGAGCAGAATCCGCTATGAGGCGGGCGAAACATGCGTGATGTTTGCTAAGCGAGCGCTTGAACGAGGCGCCTGCACCGAGGAATTTGCGCGCTTTTCCAAGCTTGTAGCGATGCGCAGATATTCGGAATCGGAAAGCGCGAAAGAGGATTTCAGAATCGCCGATAACGCTTATCGCGGGATTAAGCATCTTATGCGCCTTCCTTCGAAAATCCGCTGGTACGCGCGCAGAATCTTCAGCGGCATCGGACGTGTGAATCAGGTTCCGTAGTATTTACAGATAAGAAAAAAGATGCTATAATAAACTGATTGACATTTATTGGGAGAAATTTTTCATGGAACGAATGTTTGATTTTATCAGGAAGGTTCTTGCCGGGTCGAACGAGGCCGAGGTCAAGAAGCTTATGAAGATTGCCGATCAGGTGGATGCGCTTGAGAATAAAATGAAGGCGCTTTCGGACGAAGCGCTTAGGGAGCAGACGCAGCTTTTCAGAAATCGCCTTGAAAAAGGCGAAACGCTGGATCAGCTGATGCCGGAAGCCTTTGCCGCCGTTCGCGAAGCGGCCAGACGCGTTCTGGGCCAGAGGGCGTTCCGCGTGCAGCTTGTGGGCGCAGCCGTTATGCATCAGGGCAGAATTGCGGAGATGAGAACGGGCGAAGGCAAAACCCTGACCGCAGCCATTGCCGCTTATCTGAACGCGCTTCCCGGAAAGGGCGTTCACGTCGTTACCGTCAACGATTACCTCGCCAAATACCACTCTGAGTGGATGGGCAAGGTCTATCGCTTTATGGGCCTGACCGTCGGATTGATTCTGCACGACATGGAGCCCGACGAGCGTCAGGCGGCGTACAATTCCGACATCACCTATGCCACCAATAACGAACTTGGCTTCGATTATTTAAGAGATAACATGGTCGTTCAGAAGGAACGCATGGTTCAGCGTCCTTTGAATTTCGCCATCGTGGACGAAGTTGACTCCATCTTAATCGACGAAGCCAGAACGCCGCTCATTATTTCCGGGCAGGGCGAAAAATCCACCGAGCTTTATCAGCTGGCCGACCGCTTTGTTTCGCGCCTTCGCGAGGGCGAAGAAAACGATTATATTCGCGACGAAAAGGAAAAGACGATTATCTTAACCGAAGAGGGCGTTCGGAAGGCGGAGGCGGCTTTCAATATTGAGAACCTGACCGATTCCCAAAACACCGAGCTTCATCACCACATTCTGGCTGCGCTCAGAGCCAATGTAATGATGAAGCGCGACGTTGACTACGTTGTCAAGGACGGACAGGTTGTCATCGTAGATGAATTCACCGGCCGCCTTATGACCGGCCGCCGCTATTCCGACGGCCTCCATCAGGCGATTGAAGCCAAGGAGCACGTTAAGGTCGAGCGCGAAAGCAAAACGCTCGCCACCATCACCTTCCAGAACTATTTCCGCATGTATAAGAAAATCTCCGGCATGACGGGTACCGCCAAGACGGAGGAGGAAGAATTCCGCGGCATTTACAAGCTGGATGTAGTGACCATTCCCACCAACCGTCCTATGATCCGAAAGGACATGAACGATGCGATTTATACCACCGTCAAGGGCAAGTTTGAAGCGGTGGCCGACGAGGTTGAAAGACGACATGCCACGGGTCAGCCCGTGCTTGTCGGTACGGTTTCCGTTGAAAAGAGCGAATATGTGTCAAAGCTTCTTGAAAAAAGAGGCGTAAAGCACGTAGTTCTGAACGCCAAATTCCACGAGCGCGAGGCGGAAATCGTCGCGCAGGCCGGCAAGAAGGGCGCCGTCACCATTTCCACCAACATGGCCGGACGCGGTACGGATATTCTGCTGGGCGGAAACGCCGAATTTATGGCTAAGCACGAAATGCGCCGTCAGGGCTACGAAGACGCAGTTATCGAAGAAGCCGTCGGCCACAATGAAAACGTGCCGGACGAGGTCAAGGAAGCGAGAAAGCTCTACAAGGAGCTCTATGCCAAGTTCTCCAAGGAAACCGAGAAGGAGCACGAGGAAGTCATTAAGCTCGGCGGCCTTCACATCATCGGCACGGAGCGCCACGAATCCCGCCGCATCGACAATCAGTTAAGAGGCCGCGCGGGCCGTCAGGGCGATCCCGGCTCCAGCCAGTTTTTCATTTCCCTGCAGGACGATCTTATGCGCCTGTTCGGCTCCGACCGCATCCAGCCGATGATTCAAAGACTCGGCCTTTCAGAGAGCGACAAAATCGAATACGGCATTCTTTCCAAGCAGATTGAGAATTCTCAAAAGCGCGTGGAAGGCAGAAACTTTGAAATCCGTAAAAACGTTCTTCAGTACGACGACGTTATGAACCAGCAGAGAAACCTCATCTACGAGCAAAGGCGAGAGGTTCTTGAGGGCGGCGACATGAAAAAGCGCATTGACGATATGCGCGAAACGCTCATCTCCGAAGCGGTTGAGCGCCATATCGCTGAAAACGCGCCCTATGCCGATTGGGATGTTAAGGGCCTTTCAGAATATCTGGAGCGAATCTGCTTGCGTCCGGGAGACGTTATGAGCGTCTACAACGCAGATAATAAGGCCACGCGCGAGGCGTTCAAGGAAAGACTGCTTGAAAAGAGTCTTGAAGTATACGCTCGCCGCGAGGACGAAATTGCGCTTGCCGGCTTTGACATGCGCGAAGTCGAGCGCACGTTCCTTTTAATGAGCGTAGACAGAAGATGGATGGATCATATCGACGCGATGGATCAGCTCAGAGAGGGCATCGGCCTCAGGGCTTACGGACAGCGCCAGCCCATCGTTGAATATCAGCACGAAGGCTATGACATGTTCGAGGAAATGGTTCGCCTGATTCAGGAGGATACGTTAAGAAGGCTGTACAACGCCATCATTACGCGTCCCCCGGAGCGCAAGGAAGTGGCGAAGAATATCGTTGCAAACCGCGACGCATCCATTCCCAAGCGTCCGGTCAAGACCGACAAAAAGGCCGGCAGAAACGATCCCTGTCCCTGCGGAAGCGGCAAAAAATTCAAGGAATGCTGCGGCAGAAACGCGTGATATTCCCAGACGAAAAACATGAGGGGTGTAGAAATATATGTATGAATCCGAAGTCTTTCGTCAGGAACTGACGAGCCTGCAGGCGCTTTTGGAAGAAACGGGGAATTCCTTAAACGTAGAGCATCTGAAGGAACAGCTGATTGAATATCAGGAGGATATGGCTTCTCCCGGCTTCTGGGACGATATCGAACGCGCCCAGAAGATCAACCAGCGCGCCAGCAGCTGTGAAAACCGAATCAATCATTATAAATCCCTTTGCACGCGCATTGAGGATATCGACGTTATGATGGAGCTGGCCGAGGAAGAAGGCGGCGACGACATGGCGGGCGAAATCAGCGAAGAGCTCAAAAAGCTGAGAGAAGAGCTGGAAGCATTGAAGCTCACTACCCTTTTAACCGGCGAATACGACAACTGCGACTGCATTTTGTCCCTGCATGCCGGCGCGGGCGGAACCGAGGCGCAGGACTGGACGCAGATGCTGTACAGAATGTATACGCGCTTTGGCGAGCGAATGGGCTTTACGATCAAAGAGCTTGACATGCTGGAAGGCGACGAGGCGGGCGTTAAGAGCGTAACATGGGAAGTCTCCGGCGAATATGCCTACGGCTTTATGAAAAGCGAGCGCGGCGTTCACCGCTTAGTGCGCATTTCTCCCTTCGATTCCGCCGCGAGAAGACATACGTCCTTTACTTCTTTGGACGTTGCGCCGGTCATTGAGGACGACGGCGAAATCGTGATCGACAACGACGATCTTCGAATTGACACCTACCGTTCCTCGGGTAAAGGCGGTCAGCACGTTAACCGTACAGACTCCGCCGTTCGCATTACGCACCTTCCCACCGGCATCGTCGTTCAGTGCCAGAACGAAAGAAGCCAGCTTCAGAACAAGGAAACCTGCTTCAGAATGCTGCGCGCGCGTCTGGCCGAGCTTCAGGAGCAGAAGCGTCAGGAGCTTATGGGCGAAGTCAAGGGCGAGCTTAAGAAGATTGAATGGGGCAGCCAGATCCGCTCCTACGTTTTTCAGCCCTATACCATGGTCAAGGATCACAGAACGGGCTACGAGATGGGCAACATCGGCGAAGTTATGGACGGCGACCTTGAAGGCTTCGTAACGGCGTATCTTCAGAAGCTGTAAGGAGCAAAAAATGCTTTTTGATCGAGTAAAGGATTTTACGGTAAAGATCATGAAGCACGTAAGAAAACGTTTCCGAAGGAAGACAGCGGGGAGAAGCGCAGCGCTTTTCCTTGCGTATATATCGCTTTTTTTGAGCGCACTGGCGATCAGCGTCGTCACGTGCGCTCAAAGCAGTCGTCTTTATTTGTGTGTTCAGGAAAAATGCGGCCTGTTTGAAGGCGAGAAGCCCGAGAACAGGGACGACGTCGTCATAATGAACGAATCCGTCGTATCCTTTTTGTCGGGACGTGCGCAATATATCGAAAACGCATCCGAGAGAGCCAACCTTCACATGCAGGATGTGAAAAGGATTTTCGATTGGACATGGAAATGCGGGCTTGCGCTTTTGGTTTGCGCGGCGCTTTTGATCGTCAAAGGAAGAGGCGCAAGTGGAGCGGTTTTTATGAGCCTGCTTCCGGTCTTTTTAGCGCTGATTGTTTGTGCGCTTTTTGTGTTTTCGGATTTTACGAAGGTCTTTTACCGTTTTCATGAAATTGCGTTCGACAATGATTTGTGGCTGTTGAGTCCTCGGGAGGATTTACTGATTCGCTGTCTCCCGGAGGAATTTTTCTATCGGATGGCGCTGATTGCGGCGGCGCGCGCGCTTTTTATGTATTTTGTTTTTTGCCTTATGGCGGGGCTCATCAATAAATTCGGAAGAAGAGATTGATAAAATGACGTATTATGAACGCGCCCGGGAGAAGGCGCGGGCGCTGATTGAAAAGAAAAGCGCCGTTATTCTTTCCGTTGAATCGTCCTGCGACGAGACTGCGATTGCCATCGTCCGAAACGGACGCGAGGTGCTTTCGGGCGAAATTGCGTCGCAGGTGGACACGCACGCGCTGTATGGAGGCGTTGTGCCTGAGATAGCCAGCCGCATGCATGTGGAGGCGCTGGATCCGCTATTGGATCGCACGCTCGAAAAAGCGAACATGACGCTTAACGACATAGATGCGATTGCCGTGACCTACGGCCCGGGCCTTGTGGGCGCGCTTTTAACCGGCGTCAGCTGGGCCAAGGCGCTTGCATATGCGCTTGATAAGCCGCTTGTGGGTGTAAATCACATCGAAGGCCATGTGAGCGCGAATTTTGTCGCGCATCCGGCGCTTGAGCCTCCGTTTGTATGTCTGGTCGCTTCCGGCGGACACAGCCACATTGTGCGCGTGGACGAATACGGCTCGTATTCCATGATCGGGAAAACGACCGACGACGCGGCGGGCGAAGCGTTTGACAAGGTTGCCCGCGTTCTTGAAATCCCGTATCCCGGCGGGCCGCTATTGGATAAGCTTGCCGAAACGGGCGATGATACAGCATATAAGTTCCCGAAAATCAGGACGGAAGGGAAATACGATTTTTCTTTCAGCGGCTTAAAAACCGCCGTTGTCAATCAGGCGCATACGCTCAAAATGAAGGGTGAGAAAATCGACGCGGCAAACTGGGCGGCCTCATTCAGAAAGGCGGTTGTGGATGCGCTTGTGGATAAAACGCTGATGGCGGCGAGGGATACCGGCACGAAGACCGTCGCGCTTGCAGGCGGTGTAGCGTCCAATATGCGTTTAAGGCGTGATTTGAGCGAAAAGGGCAGGAAAATGGGTTTGGAAATCTTTATGCCGCCGGCCTCTCTTTGCACGGACAATGCGGTTATGATTGCATCCGGCGCGTTTTACAGGCTGATGAAGGGAGAGATTATGGATCTTAACTTAAACGCGCAGCCGTCGATTCGATTGATTGAAAACAACTGAAATGAATGATAAAGGCGATTGCAGAATGCGTGCAGTCGCTTTTTATCTTGGAAACACAAAAACGAGAAATATGTATAATTTACAGAAAATTGCGGTTTCTATGCAGAAGTTTACGGATATACGTGAAAAGGCGATTTTTCGTGATTTAAGAGGGATGTCAAGCGGCGTCGAACGAAATAAATGTAATATATTTGTAATATGTTACAAAAATGCTGCTTTTCCCGCAAACACCCGTTCGCTTGTGGATAACTTGAACATATGTGGATGAAATATACACAAAGCTGTGGATAACTCGGATTAAGCCGGGGGATAACCCGGAAAAATAGGGGAAAACTCTGTGGATAATGTGGAAAAACAGTGTGGATACTTTTGGACGATTTATGTATAAAAATATGACAACACAACAAATATTTCAAGGTGTGATAATTTTATTAAATGTGTGACAGGGAGCGATTTCTCTGGTATACTATAAGTATCTCTATGTTTATATGGGAGGTAGGGGCATATGAAAAAGTATTATCTCGGCTTTGATTTCGGCGCTTCCAGCGGACGCGCGATTTTGGGCATTCTGGATATCGACGAAGCTACCGGCAAAAAGAAGCTCGACCTTGAAGAGGTTTATCGCTTCCCGAACGAGGCGGTCAGAGAAGGAAATGTTTTGCGGTGGGAAACCGAGCGCCTGTTTAACGAAATGAAGACCGGCATCACGCTTGTGGCCGAAAAGGGCATTCATATTGAATCTATCGGTATCGACACATGGGGCGTTGACTTCGGCATTATCAGCGAAGACGGCGACATCGTTTTCCGTCCCGTTTCCTATCGCGACGACCGAACCATCGGCATGATGGAGGAAGCGTTCAAAAAGATGGGCAAGACGGAAATTTTCGAAAACACCGGCCTTGCGTTTTTGCAGTTCAACACGCTTTATCAGCTGATCGCCATGAAAAACGATCCTGAAACGGCGAAATACATTGACGAAAAGAACACCCTTCTTTTCATGCCCGACCTGTTTGCCTATTACCTGACCGGCGCGGTCGGCACGGAATACACAATCGCTTCTACCAGCCAGATGATCGATCCTTCCGTTCGCACCTGGTCCAAGAAGGTGCTGGACGCGTTCGGACTTCCCGAAGGCCTGTTTGCGCCCATCCAGCAGCCCGGCGAAATCAGAGGCTATCTTAAAAAGGAAATCTGCCCGGCGATTGATTACGAAATTCCCGTTGTCGCCGTTGCCTCCCACGACACCGCCTCCGCCGTCGCTGCCGTTCCTGCGCGCGAGGGTGAAAAGTTTGCCTATCTTTCCAGCGGCACATGGTCGCTTTTGGGCGTTGAAACGCCCACGCCCGTGTGCACCGAGGACGTTATGAATGCAAACTTCTCAAACGAAGGCGGCTTAAACGGCACTACGCGTCTGCTTAAAAACATCATGGGCCTTTGGATCATTCAGGAGTGCAGAAAGCAGTTCAACATCGAGCGCGAAAACAGCGGCCTTGAAAAGCTCAGCTTCGCCGACATCGTGTGCGAGGTTGAGAAAATGACTTCTCCCGTTGACGCCGTCATCGACGTGGACGACAACGAATTCTTCGCGCCCGACGGCATGGTGGACAGAATTGAAGCTTATGTCAAAAAGCATTACGGCAAGGATGTATGCCCCTGCCAGCGCGTGGGCCAGATTGCGGACGTCGTTTATAAGGGCCTTGCGCTTAAGTACCGCTGGGGCATCGAGAAGCTTGAAAAGATTACGGGCGACAATATCGACGCGCTTTATATCGTTGGCGGCGGCGGAAAGAACGAGCTTTTAAACGCCTATACCGCGTCCGCTTTAAAGCGCCCGGTTCGTATCGGCGCATCCGAAGGCACAGTCATCGGAAACCTGCTCGTTCAGGCGATGGCGACCAAGGATGTAAAGGATATTTGGGAGCTTCGCAGAATCGTTGCCGATTCCTTCGGCAGCAAAACCTATGAATTTGATCCCGCGCAGAGCGAAAAGTGGGACAAGGCGTATTCGGATCTTAAAAAACTGATTGGAGAATAAGGGATCATGTCGGATTGCCGAGCGAGCGCATTTGAGCACGGACAGCTTCCCGGCGCGCTTGAGCTTGCGCTTGTGGGCGACAGCGTGTACGACCTTTATGTGAGAAGCCATCTTGTCAGAAAAGGCGGCCGCGTTAAGGACATACACAAAAACGCCGTTAAGCACGTAAACGCCCACGCGCAGGCAATGGCGCTGGATAAGATTGAAGCGGAGCTCAGCGAGGAGGAGGCGGGCGTTGTGAGGCGCGCCAGAAACGCAAAGCAGACGCCCACCAAAAACGCCGACGCGGGGGATTACCACAAGGCGACGGCGCTTGAATCGCTTTTTGGTTTTTTGTATTTAACCGGGCAGACGGAGCGGCTCGACCGCTTTTTAGCCCTTTGCACAGACATGGAAGGATGATCGATCCCAATGGCATACGATCGCAAGGATTTCGGCGCAAGGCGTGAAGGCATGCCCTACCACGGAAACCATTCCGCAAAAAGGGTAGAGGGCAGAAAGAGCGCCGAATGGACGGGCACCGCCCAGCGCAATTACGGAAAAAATGAAGAAAGCGCGCCCTTTGAGGCCGACCCCAAGAAGCGCGCGTTCCGCCCCGGCAGATTCGAAAGAGAAGACACTGAGCTTCCGGAAAACCTGCTTGTGGGAAGAAACCCCATTCGCGAAGCTATCAAGGCCGGCCGTCCCATGGAAAAGCTGCTCGTCATGAAGGGCGATCTTTCGGGCGCGGCTAAGGACATCGTTCAGATGGCAAGAAAGATGGGCGTTGTGGTTCAGGAGGTGGAAAAGGCACGCCTCGATCAGGTGTATCCGAACCATCAGGGCCTTCTCGCTTACGTTTCCATGGCGTCTTACTCCACGATGGAAGAAATTTATTCCGCTGCGGAAGAAAAGGGCGAGGACGCGTTTATCGTGGTCCTGGACGGCATCACCGACCCGCACAATCTGGGCGCGATCATCAGAAGCGCGGAGTGCGCGGGCGCGCACGGCGTGGTTGTGTCGGAAAGAAGAAGCGCGGGTCTCAATCCCGCGTGCGTGAAGGCGGCCGCGGGCGCGCTTGAATATATGAAGGTTGCTCGCGTGACCAACATCACAAGAACGCTTGAGGACATGAAGGAAAGAGGCGTCTGGGTGTACGCGGCCGACATGGACGGCGCGGATCTGTACGAAGCCGATTTAAAAGGTCCGATCGCCATCGTCATCGGCGCCGAGGGAGAGGGCGTTTCGCAGCTTGTCCGAAAAACCTGCGATGGCGCGATCACCATTCCCATGAGCGGCCATATCAATTCCTTAAACGCTTCCGTCGCCGCGGGCATCATTCTGTTTGAAACTGCCCGGGCGAGAAAAAAGTAATTTGCCTGATGAGAAAAAGCCCCCTTTGAGGAGGAAATGCATGTACGAACACTATCTGAACATGCCCGATGAGGAAGTTGTGAAAATTGCGCAGAAGAGTGACAACCCTGCGCTTGAATATCTTTTGAACAAGTACAAAAACTTCGTCCGCTCAAAGGCAAGAAGCTATTTTCTGATCGGCGCAGACCACGAGGACATTGTTCAGGAGGGAATGATTGGCCTTTATAAAGCCATCCGCGATTTTAAAGAGGACAGACAATCCTCCTTCCGCGCCTTTGCGGAGCTTTGCATCACCCGCCAGATCATTACCGCCATCAAAACCGCAACGCGTCAAAAGCACATTCCCTTAAACAGCTATGTGTCGCTCGATAAGCCCATGTTTGACGAAAAGAGCGAAAGGACGCTTCTGGATACCATCACCGAGGACAATTTCTCAAACCCCGAAGCGATGGTGATTTCAAAAGAAGACCTTTCCGTCATCGAAGGCAGAATCGGCGAAATGCTTTCCGATCTTGAAAAAGACGTGCTCATTAAGTACATGGAAGGCAAAAGCTATCAGGAGATCAGCGAAGAACTCGACAGGCACGTAAAGAGCATCGACAACGCGCTTCAGAGAGTGAAACGCAAGCTTCAGAAGTATTTGGATGCAAAATAGCGTGTGTTCTTCAGAAAATAACACATAATTGACGGAATAGAACGCATAATACTGATTGACAAATGATGTATGCTTTAGTAAAATAAGTATGATTAGGCGTGGGTTTGCGGGTGTAGCTCAATGGTAGAGCTCCAGCTTCCCAAGCTGATCACGTGGGTTCGATTCCCATCACCCGCTCCACAAAAAATACTTAACTTGGAGGACTGACTGACAATGGGCAAGGCAAAATTTGAGCGCACCAAG
>JAFWZN010000111.1 GCA_017522345.1 Clostridia bacterium
GCATGTACTTAAAAATCGCGCGTTTTCACAAAGCGCAGCGACTGAAAACGCTTCCCCTTTCCGATCCCCGCCCGGAAATTCCGAAGAATTTCAGGGGATCGGCCCCTCTCATCAAAAAAGGCACTTTTTTGATGACTTGTACCCCGACGCTTTATTGCGCCGGGGTTTTTGTTATTGAACGGATAACGCTTTATTCTTCTTTTTCTGGATTCCGCTCCACGCGTGCATTACAAGCGCCATAGCAATTACGCCGTAGGAGATAAACACACGGAAGTATTCACCGATTGCCGCGTCGCCGAAGATTTCCTTTGCGGCGGAGGGCGCAACCTCAAACAGCAGGTGGAACAGGAAGCAGCCGATAATCGCCTGCTTGTTGGTGGCCTTCTTAATGGAAGCGCCGCCGACAAGGATCGCAGCGCCGGCATAGAGGCCGACCTGCTCATGCGCGCCGTAGGTCTGGAACGTACCCATGTTCTGTACGAAAATGAGCTGGCCCCAACCGGCGAGCACCGTTGAAATCACGATTGCAATCAGACGCACGCGGTCTACATTGATGCCCGAAGCGTTGGCGACGGTTCTGTTCTGGCCAACCGCACGGAACTGCTGTCCCAAGCGGGTACGCATGATGGCGACGTTGAAAAGACACAATAGGCCAACCACAGCGAAAGTAACCATCGGAACGGAAACGAGGCTGAAAAGCTCGGAGACCGCAGGAACGGAATAATAAATCACGGAAATTATGCTCAGTACCGCAACTGCGATTGCCATTTTCAGAACATTATCGCGTTTGAGAATCAACTGGATCACTACAATGATCGCAAAGATGGCTGTCGTCGTCAAAAGTGCGGTTCCGAAATCTACGTTCCATATGTTGTCAAGGGAATACTTGAGCGTTTGAAGAGAAATGGTATTCGCAACGCCGGTAGAGCCCTTGATTACGAGTCCAGACGTTTTGAGCGGAATGAGATTACCGAAGATGAAGAGGAAAAGAAGCTGATAAAGTCCGTTGGCAAAGTAGCCAAGAATCAGACCGCCGATCATTTCCTGACCCTTCATCTTATTCAGAAGCTTGCCGATCAAAAAGCCGAAAACTGCGGCCAGCGGCACAGTGATGGCGGAAGCTACAAGGAAGCCGGGAAGCCCGACAATCTGCCATTCAACTACCCACAAAAGCGCAATCTGCGCCGCCATCGCGCCAATGGTAATGGCGAAGTTGATGCCCATGCCGGCAACGATGGGAATAATAAGAGCAAGAACGATGAAGGCGTTTCTGCTCATTCGTCCGAACATCGCCATAAGCACGTAGGAAACAGAAGATTTTGCGTAAACCATACATGCGATACAAAGCGCAACGAACATAATGGTTACAGCATTGCTTCTAAGCATCTCTTTAAGATCGAACTTTTTCTTATCCACGCGAAGCACCTCCAGACTTCGTAAGCGCATAGAGAATGATGCCGTTGGAAATCAGAATGCGCAGCGTTTCAGAGAAGGTAGAGCCGGGAACGATAACGTTTGCAACCGGCATACCGAGAGTGAGGATACCCTGGAACAGGAACGTTCCGATAAGCACGTGGCTGACTTTGCATCTCGACGTGGACGCGCCGCCGATTAGTATAGCTGAGGCTGCGATAAAGCCCATCTGTCTGGGCGCGGTGTACAGCTGCATAAAGCCGTAGGACTGGCTGTAAACCAAAATACCGATTGCACCGAGAACCGTTGAAAGAACAGTGCCGATGATGCGCATCTTGTTTACGCTGATGCCTGTCGCTTCGGCAAATCTCGGATTGTTGCCGACCGCCTGCATGGCGATACCGGTTTTCGTTCTTCCAAAGAGCCATACAACAAAGCACATAAACGCCATGAACAGGAGAAGTCCCGTAGGCACGGTAAATCCGCCGATTTCGAAAGAGAGGAAATCATCCAGAATGTGCTCAAAGTTGGTCTTGTCAAGGCCGATCGTATTTCTCATACCGCTGCCCATCGGCCAACGAAGCTTTAAGCTGTTAAAGGGAAGAACCAGCCATACGATACACATCAGGGAAACGATAGAGAAACCAACATAAGTGGTTACGCCCATTTCTTCGCCCTTCAAGCGGTTTAAAAGATGTCCGTACAGCCAGCCGCATATTGCAGCGATAACGCCGCCAACCGCAATGGCAGCAATGAAGCCAAAAATTCCAGGAATTCCCAGCTGAATGGTTACAAGACCGCCGAAAAGGCCCGCAACCAAGCCGATAGGAAGACCGAGGTTTAAGGAAATACCGCACTGGATACCGGGCACCATGGCAAGAACCATGATGGAGTTCATGCCCATGCGAACAAGGGTATTGGAGAAATAGGTATCAAGCGGCAAATCATAGAACAGGCTCGTAAAGCAAAGCGCGATAAAGAACAAGCCGATAATGACGCGCGGAATACCCATTTTCCCGATCAGGAATTCGCTGAAAAGGATGGTGAGCATCACAATGACAAGCGCAATTGCGATATAGATGAAATCGTCCGCATAGCGAATCAGGAAAGCAGACGTCTTATCCTGAATTGCAGAAGCGCTTCCGGCCTCGACATATCGGTCATAGAGGCTTGAAAAATCGTCGCCCGCTACATAAACAATCTTTTCAATGCTCTCTTCAAACGCCTCAAGCGCTGCGTCGTCAATCAGCGGATAGCTCTTTTTGAACGCCTCGCCCATCTGCTTATACGCTTCGTCAGCGCTTAAGCGAAGCTCAATCATCTTTTCCGTCGGCTCAAAGCCGGACATATCTACGACGACCGTAAGCGTTTCGGGCACATCTTTTCCTTCGGCGATTTTCTTTTCGCGTTCCGCCTGCGCCTTTGCTTCTGCTTCGTCATAATGCGCTTTTCTGTATTCCTCCGTCGCTCTTGCTTCTTCGTCGATGTATGCCTTGAGCTTCTCGGCGTAGAATTTTACAGGCTCGGCAAGATCGTCCGGGTTGATCGAGGAGTTGTCGGTGTCGACGCCCTCGTATTTTGCGCGGGTTGCAGCTTCCGCTTCAGCAATAAAGGTACGCCTTTTGGACATGCCCATTTTTTCCGCTTCCGCTTGTAAGCGCGCCTCTTCCTTCGCAAGCGCAATATACGTTTCAATCAGACCGTCGCCGGTAGTGGCGTTGATAATGGTCAGAATACGCATATCAGAAATAATGTCGTCGCCAATTTCGCTGCTGCGCTTGGGAAGATAAATGCAGCCGACAACTGCGGATAAAACAGCAAGAAGCGCAAGGATGATGGCCACGATTTTCTTTAAAATGCTCTTTGTCACTGTTCGCCATCTCCTTTCTCTTTGTGCTCTGAGGGTTTGATGCCGGACATCGCAAGGCCGAAATCGGCGTCCGACGCATTGGGATCAAGAATATCCACCAGCTTGCCTTCGGAAACGATGGCAATTCGGTCGCATACGCTTCGAAGCTCCTGAAGCTCGGAGGAAACCATTACAACGGTCATGCCCTGTTCGCGATTAAGCTTTACGAGCGTTTCAAGTACAAGCTTCTTCGCGCCGATGTCAATACCGCGCGTGGGCTCAGAAACAAACAGGAACTTGGGATGCATGGCAAGCGCTCGGGCAATACATACCTTCTGCTGATTGCCGCCGGAAAGCGTGCCCGTGTGCTGCGTAGGTCCGAAGCAGCGGATATCCAGATCTTTTATCATCTGAAGAGCGACTTCTCTGATCTTTTTCTGGTCCTTGATCGTAATCGGAGCAATCGGAATTCTGACAGAGCCGATGTTCACTTCTTTTTTAAGATACTCGCCGTAAATCTGCATGGCAGTAAATACGATGTTATCCTCAATGGATTGGTCAAGAAGCAGACCGACGCCTTTTCTGTCTTCTGATACCATGGCGATACCGCTTTTTAATACCGCGCCTGCATCGCCCAGAACAATCCTTTTGCCGAACAGCTCCACGCTTCCGTGCGCATCGTATAAGCTCATGATGCCGTTGGGAATGCCGAGCTTGCCCTGTCCTGCAAGACCGCCGATACCAAGGATTTCACCCTTGTAAACGTCAAAGGAAATTCCCTTGACCTCTTCGCCGGCCATATCGACATACAGATTCTCAACCTTGAGCGCAACTTCGTCACTCGGAGGCGTCCGCTTATCCGCTTCCACGACCGCTTCGCCTTTTCTGCCGATCATAAGCTCGGCAAGCTCAACAATCGAGGTATTTTTGGTTTCTCGGACAGCCGCCAGCTTTCCGTCTCTTAAAATCGTGATGGAATCGGCCGCGGCGGCAACTTCATCGAGTCTGTGCGTGATAAAGATGATCGCGATGCCGCTTTGTGCAATCTGCTTCATTACGCTGATCAGCTGTTTCGCTTCTGATTCCGTCAAAACCGCCGTGGGCTCGTCGAATACAAGCAGCTTCACGCCCTTTTTGTCGATTTCGCGGGCAATCTCTACAAACTGCATGTAGCCTACGGGCATGCCGTGGATTTTCGTGTATTCGTCAATATTCATGCCTACGCTGTCAAGCGCGCGTCTTGCATCAATAGACATGGACTTTTCATCCAGCGTTTCAAGATTTTTTCCCATGAAACGGCTGATGGGATTTCTTCTTGTGATTTCACGGTTCAGCTTGATGTTTTCGGTAACAGTGAATCCGGGAAGAAGCATGAATTCCTGATGCACCATGCCGATGCCCTTCTGCATCGCGTCGTGGGGCGACATTACGTGCGTCAGTTCGCCGTTTAATAATACCTTACCTTCAAAGCCGCCGGTTGCATGAATGACCGGCATACCAAAAAGGACATTCATTAAAGTGGATTTTCCGGCGCCGTTTTCACCAAGCAGCGCGTGAATCTCGCCGGGGCGCACAGATAACGAAACATCGGAAAGAACCGTGTTCTCACCGTAACGTTTCGTAATGTTTTTCATTTCAAGTACAAACTCTGCGCTCAAACCAGTTAACCTCCTTTGGAAAAGAAATCGCACTCAATTGTCACAAGGGTCCTGAATTTGCACCCTCTTGACAATTGAGTGCAAAAGGATTTTGCTTTCAAAAACAGGCCCGCCCGAAAACTGGGCGGGCCTTGTTTATCCGATTGAACCCGAATTATTTGAGATAGTCGGCAAAATCAACGGGAGCAAGCAGGATGGTGTAGTAGTTGTCAAAGGTGGTGCCTTCGGCGTTGGTGTAGTTGGCAACTACGGCGCCGGGGATCTTGTTGGTGAACAGCTCGGTGAGCTTCGCACCATCATTGCGGGAGGTGATGGTTCCGTCGATGTAGCCCTTGGCATACTCAACGCCCAGCTCGATGATGGTCATCGCAACGGGGGACGCCCAGGTGCTGTAACGGCCAACCGCGTCGTACTCGTTGAGCTTCGCAGCGATGGCTTCGAGAGCAGCTACGTCGTCTCCGCCGACAGCCAGCTCAAGGCCGAGGGTCGCGGGGAACGCATGATAGGGGGAGGGGCAGCAGGGCTGCGGATAGTAAGCATTGGGCTGGTTCAGGATGGCTTCCTGAAGGGAGGGCTGCATGCCGCAGTTGGTGGTGAAGAAAGCAACCTTCTTGCCTTCGTACTTGGCCATCTGCTGGGGAACGTCCTCAAGGATGAACTGCTGGGAAGCGGAGAGGCCGGCTTCGGCAGTGGGGTCGGGAGCGGTTACGTCAACCAGCTCGATGCCCAGAGCATCGGCGTTGGCCTGAAGCAGCTCGTGACGGGCAACGATCAGCTCCATCGCCATGTGGCGGGGGAAGGAGTAGTGGATGAACACTTCGATGCCCCACTCAGCGCACTTCTCCATGATGGAGTCGCCCTGAGCAACTTCGTCGGCGTACATAACGATGTCAGCGGCGCCGGAGATAACAGCGGGATCTTCCTGAGGAGTGCCGGCGATGAAGAGGATGTCTTCGCGGCCCATCTCGCGGATCTTCTCGATCGCGGGGGTGGCGCCGGGAACGGCCTGGCACATTACGATGGCCTTAACGTCGGGATCAGCGGCGAAAGCTACCAGCTTGGAAACGGTGGTTTCCTGCTCGGACATGAAGTTGTCCGGATAAGTATCGGTGATGATGTGATCGGCGCCCCAAACCTGGACAGCCTTCTCAGCGGCGCGGAATTCTTCTTCGCCCTGGGATACAGTGCCGGTCAGGATAGCGATTTTCCAATTGCCTTCTTCAGCAACGCCGAAGCAAGCAACGGAGAGCAGCATGGCAACAGCCAGAATCATGCTCAGAAGCTTTTTCATAGTGTATTTCCTCCTTTTATTTTCGGGAAGATTTTCTTCCCTTCCGAACGGAACATTTCCCCTTCGGATTGAATGAATGGATTATAGCACATAGATTGAATGTTTGCAATAGTTAATTTTGCATTTTTCGTCATTTTTAGGCGTATTTTTTCATTTTTTGAAAGATTTTAAACTTCTGAAACAATTAAAAATGCATTTTAGTTATGTTTCATAATTCTTCTTCCAAAATAAGAGCCAAATTCCTTTCTAATCCGTCTCCCCTATTTTCTTTTTCGCATCCTTATACGCTCTCATAAGCTTGTAATCCTTAAGCGCTCCGTTTCCTTTCTCAATGAACTTTCGGATTTCAACATTTGCGCTTTCCACTTCTTTTCTGAGTTCCTGCGCCGATACGCGAAGCGCTCCGCTTCCGAAAATAATCATCTGCTCAAGCGCATCGCTTGTCGCCACACGAACCATGTTGTATTTGCTGATTTCGTAAGCGGTTTTCTCAATAAAGCTGTCGGCGGTTTCCGCTTCCTTTGTATATACTACGTCAATTCCGTTGTATTTTGAAACGCTTCCGACGCCGCCCGAAACCTTGTATGCGTCAAACACCAATATAAGTCTTTGACTGGTAAATCCCTGAAAGTTTGAAAGAATATCCATAATCATGCGCCTTGCGCTGTCCAGATCTCTTTTTGCTTCCTCCCTTGTGTCTTCCCATGCATGCAGTATGTTGTAGCCGTCCACCAGCAGATATTCCGGCCGCCTTGGACGAATTTCAACCTGTACCTTCTCCACAGGACGCTGATGGCTTCTTGAGGTTTCAAACGCCCTGTCCTTCACTTGTCCGTAGGTACGCTCAAAGATTCTTTTGAGCTCTTCATCGTCTGAAAATCCGCCTTTTTGCCTTGCAGGCGTTTCCGTTTCCTCCTCACAGTGCTTTTCTACGAGAACGCCGGTCTGAATATGCATATGCCTGTTAGCTTCATTCCATTTAACAATAACGCCCGCGCCGTGAGAGCAGAAAACGGAATCGGCGGTATTGTCCACGTCCCTTTCAGGATCATAGCCAATTTCCCTGACGACCTTTTCCTGATCCCTGCATTTTTCGTATCCCCTCACGGAGAAGGAATATCTTCCTCTGCCTTTTGTGTACGCCTGCACTTCCTTGGCGTAATACCTTGCCTCCTGTACGGGAACGCGTCCTGTTACAACAGCTTCCTCACCGATTAATTCCGGTGCAACATATGATCCGCCCATCTGCGTAAGATCGCTCATAGCGCGCCCGACGCATTCGGCGGGGATTTCCAGCCTGACGTCATACCACGGCTCAAGCAGAACGTTTTCCGCTTGCATCAGCCCCTGTCTGAACGCGCGGTACGTCGCCTGTCTGAAATCTCCGCCCTCCGTATGCTTTAAGTGGGCGCGGCCCGCTATAATAGAAACCTTAATATCCGTAACCGGCGATCCTGTCAAAACGCCGACGTATTTTTTCTCAAGGAGGTGGGTAATAATCAGCCTTTGCCAATTTCTGTCCAGCTCGTCCTCTGATACCGCGCTTTGAATGCGAATACCGCTTCCTCTCTCGCCCGGCTCCATTAGAAGATGAACCTCCGCATAATGCCTGAGCGGCTCGTAGTGGCCTACGCCCTCAACTGCATTTTGGATGGTTTCCTTATATAAAATGCCGCCGTCTCCAAAGTCAGCCTCCATCTGGAATCGATCCTTCAAAAGACGCTTGAGCACCTCAAGCTGCACTTCGCCCATCAGCTGGACATGGATTTCACCGAGGTGGCGGAGCCACTTGACCCTGAGAAGCGGATCCTCCTCCTCCAAAATTCGCAGATTCGAAAGCGCCGTTGGCACATCCGTGTCTTTGGGAAGTATGACTTTATAGCTGAAAACCGGCTCAAGCTCTAAACGCTTTTCCTCTGTTTTTGCGCCAAGCATGTCCATGCATTTTGTATAATTTAAGCCCATAAGCGCGCAGACCGTTCCTGCGTGCGCTTCCTCTGTCGTTGTAAACTTGCTGCCGGAATACAATCGGATCTGCGATACCTTTTCCTCCCACATTCCGCCTTCGCCGCTTCCCTGCATTTCACCCTTCAGAAGCGTTCGAACCTTCAGGCTTCCGCCGATGATTTTGACATAGGTCAGCCTCGCTCCCGCCTGATCCCGCCCGATTTTATATACGCGCGCGGAGAATTCTTCCGGGTATGCTTTAGGCCTTGCATATTTTGTAACCGCGTCCATTATTTGTTGAATGCCCATCAGCTTTAAAGCGGAGCCGAAAAACGCGGGAAATAAACGCCTTTTAAGAATCATACGTGAGATTGTGTCGTCTGAAAGCGCGCCCGATTCAAGGTATTCCTCAAGCGCTTCTTCGTCGTGAACCGCCGCTTCTTCAAAAACGTTTTCATCCTCAAAATCCGTAACTTCGCTCGAAAGATATTTATGAAGTTCCTCTAAAAGCTTCATTCTGTCCGTTCCCGGCTGATCCATCTTGTTAATGAAGATGAATGTCGGAATCTCATATTTCTTTAAAAGCCTCCATAACGTTGCCGTGTGCCCCTGCACGCCGTCCGAGCCGCTGATCACCAAAATAGCCGCGTCGAGAATCGGAAGCACCCTTTCCATTTCGCCGGAGAAGTCCACGTGACCCGGCGTGTCCATGAGCGTAATCTCACGGTCTTTCCACTTAAGCATTGCCATTTTGGAAAAAATGGTGATGCCCCTCTCCCTTTCCTGCGCGTCCGTGTCCAAAAAAGCGTCCTTATGATCGACGCGTCCAAGCTTTCGAAGCGCGCCGGACAAATACATAATGCCCTCTGAAAGCGTCGTTTTTCCCGCGTCAACATGGGCAAGCAGAGCCATGCACAAAGGCGTGTTTTTCTTATTCTCCCTCTGTTCACCCATAAAAAATGCCTCCCTTTTATAGATACAAGATCTATTGTATCACAAAGGGAGGCATCCGTCGAGACTTAATTGTTTTCCAAGACTTCTTCCGCTTTCATTCTGTTGATTTTCTGAACGGCTTCCAGCCGGCTGTGAACATCCAGCTTCTTATAGATTTTTTTCGTATGATCGTTTACCGTGTAGACCGATATAAACAAAATGTTTGCAATTTCCTGATTGGTATACCCGCCCGCAATCAGATCCATGACTTCCGTTTCGCGCCTGGACAAAAGTGAATGATCGCTTTCCGTCTTTGAATCGCGCTGATCCGTCACAATTTCTTTTTCGAGTTTATTTGCCTCGATCGCTTTTGCGCTGTTTTCTTCCGGGATCTTCTTCTCAAACGCATGTATGAAATACGGTTCGATCCTTAGATATACCATCACCAGGATTCCCATGATCATTGCATAGCTGACATAAATCAGTGCTGTTTCATCGCGGAACACCTCGATCATCGCACTTTGCACAAGTACGGCAATCAGTGCAAGCCCTATCGTTATCGGCACCAAATAGCGCGACGGATAGTTTTTCATGACAACGAGGTTATACAGAGGAATCATCTGGCACGGAACCATTCCTAAGCCGATCATTACACAGGCTGACATTGAAAAAAACGGCGCAAATTCCGTACCAAGCATCAAAAGAACTCCCGCGCCGCCAATGACAAGACAAACGGAAATAACCCTGAATGGATGCATTATCTTTCTTTTATATAAAACATACATCATGATGCTCGCCGCGGCGTCCGTAAGATACGTGATCATCACACCGTTTTTGACCGTGCCGGAAATGGATGGTCCGGACACCGCCATAAGAGCGCTCACAAACACCATAAAATACATTCCCAACATGAGCTTTACCGGCGCGACGATGCCGCTGCCTTTTTTGATATATTCGGGACACGATTTTTTATCGGCAGGCATCATAAAAAAGAATACGATCAGGCAGACAAGCGCAAATACGGCCGCAAATCGAAACACCGGAAAAGTGATCGGCAGCAAATCATTCTGCACAAACGCAATCAGAAAAAGCGCCAGCGCATAACCCGCCGTCAGCGTGTATATCGCGCTTTTTTCGGACAAATAATTCGCAATTATAAAGGTTTCAAAGCCGATCATTACACAGCAGAAAAACACATGCGCATTAACAAGCATCCTGAAAACACTTTCGTGAAAAGGCAAAAACAGTCCGATCGCAGAAGCGAGCGAAAAAACCGAAAGGATTCTCTCACCCCAAACAACGCGCCCCGGAATAAAGATCATATATAGAATCGACACAACATACGCGCCCGCAATCAGGAGCGCGAGGTTATCCGCATTCATCGGAAGCGGCGTTCGTCCGTTTACATTGAGCGCAGGACCGCAGAAATAGATAAAGCCCATCTGCCAGAAGCAGAACATGGCAAACAGCAAAACCCGCGAAACCGGATAAGACAGCCTCTTCTTTTGGTTCTCCAGAATGCATCTGTTTTCCACGAATTTCTCCCCCGTTATGGTAAATATCTCCCTGTTTTGGGTAGTTTTCCGTAAAAACCCCTTATATAAGGGATTCTTTCCCCATACGCCAAATGCTATAATCCGTTCATGAAGCATTATGTCGTGCTTTTATCTATCATAGCAGGAATCCGCTCAAAATTCAATCGAAATCAAAAATACTGTCATTTATGGTAGTTTTCCTGCTTCATGATTCTCAAAGGGAGGGAGGAAGAAATGGACACATCTTCAGGCGGCAGACGCTCCTTTCTCGAATACATCCATCTGGCCAAACAGGAGCTGAAAGCCATACAGGCCGCACATCCGGAACTCGACAGTCTGACCAAACGGGAAATTGAGGTATTTACACACCTTCTTTCCGACAAAACACAGTCGGAAATCGCAAACGAACTTTTCATTACCCCTTCATCCGTTCATTTCCATTGCAAGAATATCTATAAAAAGCTTGCCGTTTCCGGAAGGCGACAGATCATGCTCCGCTACAAAGATCTTTTGGAATAGGAGGAATACTTATGGGTTTTATCAGAAGAACACTTGAGTACGCCGTCGGCAGAAGCCTAAGCGAAGTTATCAATAAAACCGTCAGGCAGGTTGTGGAACCCAAAGCCACGCAATATGTAAACAGCACCGCAAGGCACATAAATAACGCAGGCGCAAACGCGGAATATGCGGATGCTGACAATCTTACAGGCGCAGTCGGCAATCTCGAAAACTCCATTACGGGATATGCAAATCACCTTGCGACAAATCTCAAAATCTGCCCGAATTGCGAAAAGCCGTCATCTGCCGATAAAAAGTTCTGTCCGCATTGCGGAACAAAGCTTCCGGAGGCAACCATTGCCAAAAACGCAAAATGCTTATCCTGCGGAAAGCAGAATTCCATAGGCACAAAATTCTGCACAGGGTGCGGCGCAAAACTTTCCGGATCCATTCGTGAAGAGGCGCTTCCGGATGAAACCTTTACTGTAGATACCGTTTCAGAGGAACCTTCTTTCGGCGAATCCGTTTCTGAATAAAATGCATATAAATACATAAACGGGAGGAATTTCAGATGAAAGCGAAACTGCTGTTTCGTAAAACCATGCCCTTTTGCATAGCCAAGCTGCTGTTAGGCGGCGCGACTGTTCTCATTCTTTCGCTTCTTCTCGCCCTTTTTGCGGGGATCGGCTGGATTTTCGGCGATACCGGTCTTGTCATCGGCATTCTGATCTGGACAGGTTCCATCGGTATTGTTCGTTTCTTCATCATGCACTATGTCGGCTATCTCGTAAAAGCGGGACACCTTGCCGTTCTTGCTCAGGCCGCCGCCACCGGAAAAGTGCCGCGCGATCAGGTAAAGTACGGAATCGCCAAGGTCAAAGAACGCTTTGCAACGGCCAATATCTATTTTGCGGTTGACAAGCTGGTCACGGGCGCAGTCAAGCAGATTCAAAGAGGCATTGAAAAAATCTCCAATTCTCTCTCCTTCGTTCCCGGTATGGAGCATGTGGCAAGCCTCGCCAAATTCTTTGTCGAACTCTCGCTCGGCTACATCGACGAATGCTGCTTAAGCTACACCTTTTTAAAGACAAAGCAGAACGCCTACAAAAGCGCATGCGACGGCGTAGTCATCTATGCGCAGAACATTAAAGGCCTTCTCAAAAACGCCGCCAAAACAATGCTCAAAGTGGTGCTTTTAACCGTACTCGTCGTTCTGGTCATCTTTATCCCCGTCGGCCTTCTTTTCAGGCTCTTCCATTGGAGCGGACTGATCGCTTTCCTGCTTGCCTGCCTGATCGCCTGGGTTGTGAAGTTTGCTTTTCTGGACAGCTTTATTCTCTGCCAGACGATGGCTGCGTATTTAGACGCCGCCAAGGAAACCAAAATCTCCTTCGATCTTTACGGCAAGCTTTCCGGCCTCTCCTCAAGCTTTAAGGAGCTTTTTGAAAAAGGTCGCGGCGGATTCAGAAAGGCGCCTTCAACCGTTCCCGCCCCCTCCGTCGAGAGTGAATCTGAGGGCGAAGCGCCTGCCGAAGATCCATACAGAACGCCTGCGCCCGCATCCGAACCTGCCCCGGCGCCCGGACCCGCGCCCACCTTCAAATTCTGCGGTCAATGCGGCGCAAAGAACGACAAAAATGCGGGCTTCTGCGCGGAATGCGGAGAGAAGCTGTAAGCGCATCCGTTTAACGGATTTCATGAAACGAAGGAGCTCTTTGACCGATCCGTCAAAGAACTCCTTCGTTTTATTGGGTTACGATCCTATCTTTTAAGGCAAGGAGCCTGAAGAACATTTCCCTCGGGTTTTCGTTTTCATAGAGGAACGCGCCGTTTCCGGAGAAGGAAGGCTCAATGAAGTCCCACCACGTGAGCGCCTGAATTTCCTTACGCGCCGCGGCAATGGTGTAGAACATTTCCATCCAGTCGGCCTGCGTGTGCTCGTTCCAGCCGCCGTGCCACGTGCCCTGAGACATGTCCAGCTGCGACCAGCTGGAGCCGGCATTTCCCTTCTGGCGGAATCCGCCGTTTACGCCCATTTCCGTAATGTGGATTGGCTTTCCAAGCGTCCTGAAGACGTCGAGCATGAGGTTCACCTGCACCATATCGCGCGCCGGGAAATAAAGCTGTATACCAACGACGTCGAAGTCCACGCCCGCCTCCAGAATTGTTTTAAAATACGCAAGGGGCGATCTTAGTTTTTCAGGCAGAGAACCATAGCAGTTGTACCGGCCGGCAACATATTCTGCAAAGGGCAAGCAGATATTCACAATCGAGGTCGCCATGGGATTTGCGTCTCTTAGGGCGCCGGTTGTGGTTTTGGTAAGATCCACAAGCTGATCCTGCGTAAGTTCGAAGCAGTTGGCCCAATCATGCGCTTCGTTCATGGAATCCCAGATTTGAACCGTATCTTTATAAGCAGAGACATGATTATAGGCAATTTTATAAGCGGCTTTTCTAAGCTCTTCATAATTCAATGCAAACATCCATTTGGGATTGGAGGTTTCATGTCCGAAAAAGAGCGGATGACCTTTGGGCGTAATTCCTTTATCCAGAAGATAGGAAAGCGCTGTATCAATATATTCGTAGGTGAATTTTCCTTCCTCCGGCGCCGTTCTTCCCGGATAAAAGGGCAGCGTTGCAAAATCGAATGTCTTTTCAAAGAACTGCGCATATTTGGTGTTGGACGCCGTGTATCTGAAGAAATTGCAGCCAAGCTTTAAATTGCTTCTGGGATTCGCATATGCGATTTTCTGCGTTCTTTCAAAAAGCGCCCCTTCCGCCGCATAAATAGCATGGACACCATTCAGAGCTTTGATTCCATGCTGCCCCCCGCTGCTGACGGCTACAAGGTCACCGTACCTCAGGTTCTTGAAGTTCCCAAGCCCGGCGCGATGCTGACCAGAGATTGCAAGGATCCCGTTGCTGCGCTCAAGTGGCTGGATGCTCAGCTTGAAACCGAAAACATGATGATCGCCGCCAACGGCAAGATGGGCGAGCAGATGATCATCAACGAAGAAGGCAAGTACGAGATCATCAACGTTCCCGAGAACAACGGTCTTTATGACATCGTTCCCGTAACCATGGGCCAGTTCTTCGCCCCCGGCGAGTACTATTCCGCAATCTATCAGATGGCTCCCCATCGCGTTGAGCGCTATGAGGACTCCATTGCCTACGCCGAGGCTGACGTACTTGAGTACAAGAGCTTCCACTATCTGCGCGACCTTTCCAAGATGAGCAACGAAGACGCCATTGATGTCAACAACATCTTCACCGAACTTAAGAAGCTCGTTCAGGAAACCATCATTGAGTTCGTAAAGAACGGCGTAACCGATGAAAGCTACGCAGCCTTTATCGATGCCGCCAAGGGCATTGGCGTTGAGCGCTATGTTGAGCTCTACCAGGAAGCCTATGACGCTTACCTCGCGAAATAATTAAACCTTCGTGGTTTTCGGACGTCCTTCGGGGCGTCCGTTTTTGTTTGCACGGATATAAATTTCTTCCGATAAACGCTTGAATACGCACTCATAATTTGTTACAATCAAAGAGAAATAACATCCGGAGGTGTCCTCATGAAACGCACCGATATCAATATCCGAGATCCATTTGTTCTGGTAGTCGACGGCATGTATTACATGTACGGAACGCGCGGCGCAACGTGCTGGGGCCCTGCAAACGGCTTTGACGTATATGTATCCAAGGATCTTGAAAACTGGTCAGAGCCGAAAATATGTTTTGAAAACGACGGCTCCTTCTGGGCGGACAGAAATTACTGGGCTCCGGAAGTGCATGTTTATGAAGGCAAATACTATATGTTTGCAAGCTTTAAAAGCGAATCCACCTGTCGCGGCACCGCGATTCTGAAAAGCGATACGCCGCTTGGCCCCTTTGTCCCCCACTCCGTCGGCTGTATTACGCCCTCGGACTGGGAGTGTCTGGACGGCACGTTCTATGTGGATAAAAACGGCGAACCTTACATGGTTTTCTGCCACGAATGGGTGCAGGTAGGCGACGGCGAAGTCTGTGCCGTAAAACTCACAAAAGACCTCAAAAAAGCCGATGGCGAACCCCGCATTCTTTTCCGCGCTTCCGAAGCTATTTGGGGAAAATCCGTTCATCATCGAACGGGAATCGACGGCTGGGTTACGGACGGACCGTTCATGTGGAGAACAGGCTGCGGGAACCTTCTTTGCCTTTGGGCAAGCTTTTCCGAGGGCGGCTATACCGAGGCCGTCGCGATTTCCGACAACGGCGAAATCGACGGAAACTTCACCCAGATTGATCCGCTCTTTATGGATGACGGCGGACACGGCATGGTATTTAAAGCGCTTAACGGAAAACTGTATCTCACCCTGCACAGTCCGAACGCGCATCTGGAGGAAAGACCTTATTTCCACGAAATCATCGAAGAGAACGGCACGCTCAAGCGCCTGTGAGAAAGGAATAAACGTATGGATCTTTCAAAAATCAGCAATTTCCGCGATTCAAACCAACTAACCCGCGCGTATTTTGATTCCATTCTGGTCGAAGCAAGATATTTGGACAGCGCGGTTCCGGATCTTACAATGTCCCTTTTCGGAAAAACTTTTGCTTCCCCCATCATGATCGCTGCGTTTTCCCATCTGTCCGGCACGCATCCGGACGGCATGGTCGAAATGGCAAAGGGCGCGAAAATTTCCGGCATCCTCAACTGGGCGGGTATGGGCGACGAAGATGAATTTACCCGCATCCGCGAGACGGGCGCAGAGACCATCAAGATCGTAAAGCCCTACGCGGACCGCGAAAAGGTGTTCAAATATTTAAAGCACGCCGAAAAGGAAGGCGCGCTGGCCGTCGGCATGGATATCGACCACTCCTTTGACCACAGAGGCTATAACGACGTGTGTCTCGGGATGGAAATGACGCCGGTTACGCGCGAGGAGCTATCTTCCTTTGTAAAAGCGACGAATCTGCCCTTCGTGGTAAAGGGCGTTTTAAGCGTTCAGGACGCCGTCAAGTGCAGGGATGCGGGCGTAAGCGGCATTCTTCTTTCCCATCACCACGGCATTCAGCCCTTCGCCGTTCCTCCGCTGGCGATGCTTCCCCGCATTAAAAAAGCCGTTGGAAACAGCATGGAAATCTTTGTCGACTGCTCTGTGGACACGGGTGCGGATGCGTTTAAGTGCCTTGCGCTCGGCGCAAAGGCCGTGTGCGTGGGCCGCGCGATTCTCCCCTCCCTTCATGACGAAGGTGCGGAAGGCGTGAAAAAATACGTCGAGCATATGATGGATGATCTGCGCGCGCTGATGGCGAGAACCGCCTCAAAATCCCTTTCCGAGATTCCTTCGGATGTGCTTTATGACGCGTCCACCTTAAAACCGCTTGTTTAAGTAAGGATGGTTTACCATGCAGTCATTTTTTGAAAAGCGCAAAGAAATCTTTCAGAAATCCGGCGGCCTTAAATTCTTTCTTTTGTCGATTCTGATTTCGGGCTTGTCCTATGGACTTTATAAAGGCGTGCTGGACAATTATCTGGCCGAGGTCGTCGGCATGCTTGAAATGAACAGGGGCGTTACGGAGTTTTTCAGAGAGCTTCCGGGCGTATTGCTCGTGTTCATTTTAGCGGCGTTTTACATGTTTTCCGCTGAGACCTTTTACAAAATCGGCGCGGTGATCATGTTAATCGGCATGTGTCTTCAAGCTTTTTTGCCGCCGACGGTGATTCTGGCAACCGTAGCAATCTGCGTATATTCCTTGGGCGAGCACATTCAGCTGGGTATGAAGTCCTCCCTAACCTTAAAATATGCGCGGGAGAGCAAGGGCGGCGAAGCCCTCGGTATACAATCTGCCGCAAGCCAAATTGGAACGCTTATCGGCTATTTTGCCGTTGTTTTGGTGTTTTCCTTCATTACGAAAAACCAGCCCTTTAAGCTCTTTTTCCTGATTGCTGCCGTTCTTGCCGGCGCAAGCGCGGTCTGCGCCATGTTTATATCGGGAAAAAGCACGACGGATGAAAGTAAACGCAGATTCTATTTTCACAAAAAATACTTTAAGTATTACATGCTTGAGATGTTCTACGGCTCTCGCAAGCAGGTTTTCATCACCTTCGGCCCATATCTTCTGGTACTTTTCTACAAGGCGGACGCTGCGACGATCAGCCTTCTTTTTGCGATATCTTCCATCGCAGGCTTTGTCGCATCCCCCATCGTTGGAAAAATTATCGACAAATTGGGCTATAAAACCGTTATGGTTGCAGATACCCTTATTCTGGTCGTCGTCTGCTTCTTTTACGGGTTTGCGCATCATATTTTCCCGATGAATGTCGCCTTTATCATCTGCTGCATAAACTACGTGCTGGATTCCGTCATTTCGCTTGCGTCCATGGCGTCAAACGTATATGTGCAGGACATTTCGGACAATCAGGACGAAGTCAAGGCGACCATTTCGACCGGCGTTTCGATAAACCACGTTATTTCCATTTTCATCGCCCTTTTCGGCGGCTGGATCTGGCAGACGTTGGGCATTGAGCTTCTGTTTATCTTGTCCGCCGTTCTCGGCCTGTTAAACAGCGCGTATGCTGCAACCATCAAAAAGAAGGCATAAAAAAGCGGCTTTTCGCCGCTTTTTTATCTGCAATCATCCGTGATTCTTCTGCCTACGCAAATGTTGTCGCTGGTATAGTTGCGCAGCTCCTCAATCGGGTTGGGCGCGGTTTCATAGCGGTAATCACGGCAGTTTCTTGAAATATAGTCTCTGATAACCACATGGCTCATGACCGTATCCGTGTCGCCGTTAATGCGTCTTTGATACTCAAAGAAATCGGAATCCTCGTCAAGCGTATTGACGTCTACATACGTCTCCCGCTTCGCCGTCAGATCAACCGTGTTTTCAAGCACCTGTCTTACATAATTAATGTTGCTTTCGAGCTTAAGAGGCGCGGGGAATTCGGCTTCCGGGATTACGTCCTGCCATGTCTTTCCCTCGTAATCCTTAAGAAGCTGCTCCGCGATCTTTAAATGCATGGTTTCGATTTCAAACATCGCTTTCCATACGTCCTTGATCTCGGGATGAATTTCCGTTTCCGCCATGCTCCAGTACAGCCAGCACTCGGTATACTGATGAATGAGCAGGTTCTCAAACCACGAAAGCGTGGGCTTTAGAAGGCTTCCATAATGCGTTACGTGCTGTTCCTCAATCATGCCGATTTCCTGATAGAGCTTCTTTCCATACTCGCTCGGATAGACAGCCGACACATTCATATAATAGTTCATCGTCTGCTGCTCGGCTGCGGTGATGACGTTTGAAGCCAGCACGTCAAAAATCGGCGGATTTTCGCGTGTATCCGGAAAACGCACGGAATCGTACGGATGTCTGTGATGCGCAATCGTGGGTCTTGCAGGCATAATTTCGGTGTAATGCCCGACCAGATTTTCCGCCTTTACGCCGGATTCCATCTTCAACAGATTGGAATACCGATAAAGGTGGTCAAAATCCTCTAAAAGCGCAAAATCAAGCGCGGTTTTCAGGTTTACATCCCTCGTGCGCTTGGCCAGATGCGCGGTCAGATCGACTGCCAGCTGTTCATAGCCGATCGTATGCTCAAGCATCGTTTCGTCGGCAGGCTTTAAAGAGCACAAAAGCTTCTGCTGCTGTTGCTCGCTTCGCCTTATGAGCGCAAGCTGCCTGCGCACGTTGTTATCAAGCGTGTTGCGCTGAAATTGATGGGAAAACCACACGTTTTCAAACTCCGTGCCGTTCATTAAAATCACGCGCGTTTTCGTATAAGGATCGGTTGTTCGTTTGTCGTAAGGCCTTTTGAAAATCGTTTTCCAGTTCATAAACAAATCGCACTTAGAAGAGGGCGTTTTCAGAAACGGATTCATTTTACATCACTCCTTCCCGCTTAGTATACGATTTTGCGGAAGGATCATACGTTAAAAACTTTCTTAATGAAAGCCGCCCAAATCGGGCGACTTTTTATATCGGAAATCCCAGCGATATTTTTACCGCCTCCGTTACCTTATCCATTTGTTCGGGGGTCAGCGAGCCGATTCTTTCTTTCAGCCTTCTTTTGTCCAGCGTTCTGATTTGCTCGGCAAGCACTACAGAGTCCTTTTGAAGTCCGTTTCCCTCCGCCGCCACCTGAACGTGCGTCGGGAGCTTTGCTTTGTTCATCTGCCCCGTCACCGCAAGCACAATCACCGTTGGGCTGAACCGATTTCCAACATCGTTTTGTATCACGAGTACGGGGCGAACGCCGCCCTGCTCAGATCCGACGACAGGATCCAGGCAGGCTGAGTACAATTCGCCTCTTGCAATCATATTGTCACTCTCCGCATACATCGTCTTTGGCATTGTATGCGGATTCGTTTGAACGGGTGTAAATCTTCCCGTGTTCATCATGAGGCTGCTCCTTACTGGACAAAGGTTCCCTCATGCGTATGGACAACTTCATACAGCATGATTTCATCGCCTGTGTCAGCGTCCCGATAAATGAGATATTCGCTTTTATCCTGCTTAAGATGGATCTCATAAGTCAATTTCTCTTTTGTTTCTAAAGGAATAAGCGCAGGACGAACGGACAAAACGGTCATATTATCGTATTCAATGTCGGAAATATCCGGTATGGACATAGCCGGAAGGGTTCGCTTAACATGATTCATGTAGTAATTGCTTGCTTCCATTCCGACAACCTTGCCGTTATCCATATTAACCTCAATTTTAATAAGGTCAGGATAAAGAATAATTCCGTTTTCAACCGGCGCTAAATTCACTGTGATAACGCCGTCATATTTTCTGTAATACGCCGCGTGCATTTCTCCAAAGCCCTTTTTGATAAGAAATTCTTTGGCAAGTAAAATGCAATCCTCTGCGCTCAGATTTTCATTTATACCCGTCTGATCTGAAAGAACATACAAAACCCTTCCGCCCCGCTTGGTGACTGCGGCTTCAGATTTTGTTTGCTTTATTTCAAACGCATACGTCTTTTCATCGCCTGCGGTTTCATGAACAAATTCGATCTGATTTTCTTCGATCTCAAGAAAATCCGCGAGCGTTCTTCTCGCTTCTTCCGCCGTTACCTCGTTTTCCCCGAGGCCCTTCATTCTTTGATCAAGCAGGCTGTCGGAAAACGGGCCGTCGTACAGGAGCGTCGGATACTCTTCCTTTGGCTGCGTCAGATTCTCAAATCCGGCGTCCGCCTTTCCCGCTTCTTCACCAAGCGCGATTTTGCCTTCCGCAAGAGCTTCCGTCAGTTCGCCCAGCGTTATGCACATCTCAGTAGACGTTTTTGTAAGCGACAAAAGAACCTGCCTGTCCTCCTCCGTGAGCGCGCCGCCTTTGGATATCTTTTTTAGCATCGAAAGCGCAAAATCGCCGGCTTGATTAACAAATTTCATCGCGTTTGTGATTTCTTTAACGCCAATCGGAAGAGTGGATAGGCTGTTTTGAACGCTGTCCGAATAGCGCGAAACCTTCGAAAAATATTCCGTCTCCATCGCTTTTGAATTTGTAACCGTCAATTTCTTGAGCGTCACCTGCATGGCGCTCATCTCCTCCGCAGCTTCATACAGCGCCTTTTGATAAAACGCTTGCCGCTTGCCTTCTTCTTGCTGAACAAGCGATTTTGCAGAAGAGCCTGCGGTGAAAAGAACCGCCACCGCAAGGAGGCAGGCAAAAAAAGTATTTTTGATGCTTTTCATACATTACCTCCGCTATTTTGCAAAATTGTGGTTTCCGATGACCGTAATAACCGGGCGGCTTTTGATCCACTTATCGTTTGTAAGCCTCGGATTGTAATAATACAGGCACCCGTTTGTCGGATCCCAGCCGTTCAAGGCTTCAAGCGCCGCCTTAATGGCGGTGGAGTCGGGCGTGTTATTAATGCTTCCGTTGCTCACGCACGAATAAGCGCCGGATTGGTAGACGACGCCTGTAAGCGTGTTTGGAAAAGACGAGGAAGCCACGCGATTCAGCGTAACCGCAGCAACCGCGACCTGACCTTTATAGCTTTCCCCTCTCGCCTCGGCATACACGAGCTTTGCAAGCAGCCTGTGGTCGCTTGAAACAATTGATGCGGACGTGGAGGACGATGTTTGTCCGCCCGTCAGCGTAACGCCGAGCGCTGCCGCAGTTTTTTTGCCGACGCGCCCGTCAACCGCGAGTCCGTTTCGCCTTTGAAACCATTCAACCGCACTCCTTGTTTTTTCGCCGTATTTTCCGTCGGCTGTGCCTGTAAGATAGCCGTATTGAATCAGCCGTTTTTGAACCTTCGTGACATTCTCTCCGCGAGATCCGATTTCAAGCACGACGTCCGCTTTGGCTCTCGCGGGAATAATGAGCGAAAACACAAAAATGCAGGCAAACAGCAAGCTCAAACTCTTCTTCATATGCTCCACCTATCCATTACAAATCTGAACCAATACCCGAATTTGGAATAAAACCGAATTTCGCTTGTATTTGTTTTTTCTCCGTAGAGGCACAAATCCGGGTAGATTACGCACCACCAGTTTTTTCCTTCCGCTTTCCCGATTTTGATAAGCAAGGTCGGATATTCTCCTTCCTTTACAATCAGATCTCCGTACAGCCGCGCCGGGAAGCTTTCTTGTGTAACCAACGCCTCGATTTCGCCTGTAAAGCCGCATTTTTGGGCCGTTTCACGCGCACAGGCTCGAATATCGCCGATGGATGTAAACAGTCTTGCATACGCTTCCTGCGCGTCTTCTGCGTCTTTCGTAATATCGACTGCTTTTTCAAGAACCGCGTCCTTGATTTTCATTTTCATTTCCTGCGCATTTTGGTCGTCGCTCTCTGCGATCACATGAAGTCTGACGGGAATCTCTTCGCCTTGTGCCGCTGAGAAAGTCAGAAATACGGCAAGAATCAGCAAAATAAAAAACCGATGCATATTTCATCTCCTTTTCGGGATGAAATTAGCATTGGTTTTTTAGGATGATTTTATTCACTTATAAAGCCGGTTATCCGATTCTTGATCCCTGCGCAAGCGTCCTTGAAACCATCGCGCCCGGGATTCTTTTGGCGCAATCATTCGCTTCTTCCTCGGAATTGAAAATACCGTACACGCACGAACCGCTTCCGGACATACGCGCGTACTTTGCTCCGAGCTCGTAAAACTGACGAATTCTCCCTTCGATTTCCGGGATCTGCCTCATCGCCGCGCGTTCAAGCGCGTTTGCTCCATGGGCGTTCAGCATATCTTCATCCCATTTCGTCAGCGCCTTTTGAACGGCAGGAATATCTATATGAAGCGCGCCGTCGTTTTGATTATCGAAATCCGTAAATACGGTCTGGGTGGAAAGGCCTGCGCCGACAATGGTCATAACGACGAATTTTTCGGGCGCGTTTTGAATGCTTTCGACCTTTTCGCCGATACCGCGCACGCGGCAGAAACCGCCCGCAACGCAGTACGGAACATCTGCGCCAAGCTTTACGCCGATTTCCATGAGCGTCTGAACCGGAATTTTCAATTTCCACATTTCGTTAAGCGCAATCAGCGTCGCCGCGCAGTCCGCGCTGCCGCCGCCCAGTCCCGCGCGAACGGGGATTCGCTTGTTTAGCGCGATTCGAACGTTCCGCTTTTCGCCAGTATAATCGCATACGGCGTTTACCGCGCGATAGACCAGATTTTTTTCCATATTGAGCGCAGGCTTGTCCCCTATGGTCAGTGACGTGAAGCGAGCGTCGGAAAGCGTAATATCGTCGGAAAGGTCGATATTCTGCATCAGCATGTCCATCTCATGATATCCGTTTTCAAGCCTGCCTGTAATGTCAAGCGCCCAATTGATTTTCGCCATTGCCTTTACGGAAATCTGCATACGCTACCTCTTTTGCAAAACCGGCGAAGGAGCTTCCTTCGCCGGCCTTTTTTTCATTATTCCTCGTCCTCGAAATCGTCGTCGTCAAAAGCGCCGTCTTCCAGAAGCTGGATGAGCTTCTCGCCCAGCTCTTCATCCACGGGAACGAATTCCTCTTCATCATCGCCCACAGGCACAACCTTCATAATCAGAACCTCTTCGGGCTCGCATCTTTCGCAGGATTCCTCATTGCAGGCGCTGCACTTTTCTTCCTTTTCCTCGCTGTAATCGGTCAGCATGGCGTATTCCTGACCCTCGTAGAAGAAATAGTCGAGCACTTCCATCGTAATTTCGTTGCCCTTATCGTCTTCAAAAACAACTAAATCTCTCTCGTTTTCCATATATCTTGATCTCCTTTCGGGGTTTATCAGGCAATATCCTTCCTGAATTCACATGTATTATAACCAAGTTTCGGAAAAAAATCAACCATTGTTTTTGCTTGCTTTTTTCTCGTCAAGCGTGTACAATAATCCAGATGAAACCAATTCGGGAGGCATAAAATGTATCGCGGAAAATTTATGATTACGGGCGCGGACATAAACGAGCTTTTGTCCGTTCGCATGGCGATTCCTGAGTTTCAGGGCGCGGGGCTTGACGATAACGATAACATGGCGGTTTTTGCTCTGATTTATGACGAAGAAGACACACCGTGCGGATGCGGACGAATGTATATCGGATCTGACAGCCGATTTACCATCGACTTATTGGGCGTTCTTCCCTCCCATCGCGGACGCTATGTAGGCGATCTTCTTGCGCGCATGCTGCTTTATAAAGCGCAGGAATTAAACGCCGGCTCTGTTCGCGCGCTTGTTCCGGGCGATACGGCTCTGTTCTTTTCCAGATACGGCTTCCGACCGCTCGGCGAAAAGGAAATGCTGTTTGGAAAAGAAGCGTACCTTATGCAGGTGGACGGCGATAAAATTTCCCTTGAAGGAAAATGCTCCTGCGGAAAGGGCAAATGCGATGGAGAATGCGCAATCTGCAAATGACGCGCAAAAAAATAGAGCGTTTTTATGCGCTCTATTTTTTTGCCTTTTTATTCCGCAATGAATATCATCGTCACGCTGGCTTCTACGCTGAGCTTTGCGCTTTGGACAACCGTCTGACCAAGCGCGGCAGAATCCTCCGCAACATAATTTTTGAACACCGCGTTTCTTGCGCTTTCCGAAGTGTAGGAGTATCCTTCGGCAATGGATTCAATTCCGGTAATCGTAAGTCCCGCCGCCTTGGCAATGATCTTTGCCTTATTCGTAGCGTCCGTAACAGCAAAGGTTAAGGATTCCTCTCGGGCGCTATCGGTATTCTCAGCAAAAAACTCAATGCCTTCAAGCGTATTTGCGCCGGCTTCAAAAGCGATGTCAATCACGCTTCCGACATTCTCCATGTCATCTGTGCGGATGACCAGATAAGAGCTTGCGCTGTAGCCGACGATCTTCTCGACATAATCCGAATAATCATAGCGGGCGTAAATGCGAACCTGATCCGTATTGATATCTTCTTTATCAATTCCGTTTTCGATCAAGGCGCTGCGGATGGCGTTAATTGCGCCGTTGACTTTCTCCTGCGCCTTTAAAACATCATTTTCCATATGTACAACGCCCAGCGTCACCATCGCATAATCGGCGTTGACAAGCGTAGTTCCGCTGCCGCTAACGGTGATTTTCGTCTCGGCCATCGCGGACGCCACCGCAAGCATCATAATAACGGCAAGGATTAAGGCAAGCGTCTTTTTCACTGATCACACATCCTTTTCTTTCTTTTTATTCTTCTTAATACCTTTTACGGCAAAAATCACAACCAGCGTTGCCGCAGCGAGAATCAGCACAACCGGCGCAATCACAGCCACGGAAACAACCATGTCCTTAAAGAAATCGCCGATCACATTCATCGACTGCTTAAAGCCCTTGGCGCTTCTGTCCATCAGCGTGGATTCGGCGGGCGTAACGGGCGCGGACACTTTTCCTTTTAAAGTGATTTTCACCTTGGCGTACATCAGATCATTGTCTCTGGTGTTTTGAAGCCTCGTGAGCGTATCAATTTCGGCGTATACTCTGTTCAGTTCCTCATTCAAAAGAAGCAGCGTTTCCTCGTCGGCGTTTTTGATGCTCCGATTGAGTTCTTCCAAAAGCGCAATCTTGCTTTCAAGCCGTCCATCGACATTGTAGTAGATTTCATCCGCGTTCTGGCTGAACCGGGAAACGGAAACAACCTCACCGATGTTTTCCGCAGCGGAAATATAATCGTCCATGAGATCGACCGGAATTCTTGAAACAAGCTCGGCATGATCGCCGAATTCGGAAAAGTCCCTGATATCGTCAGAAACATAGCCTTCGTACTCTTCAGTCAGATCAAAAATCGCCTGAATGTCATTTTCAATCTGTTCGGACTGGATAACGATGTCCGCGCTTTTGATGATATTTTCGTCGTCCACGCTTCCTACAATCACGTCGTCGGTTTCACCGTCGGCTTCAATTACGACTTCGGTGGATGCGTAAACCATGCGGGACTGCACGGCGGTTTCCGGTATACCGTATGCGGGCGCGGCATCCTCTGTCATCGCCGCGGTCATGACCGCATTTTCCGTGATTGCATTCGCCTCAGGCTCCAAATACTTCGGCGGAAGCGCGCCTGCTCCGCGCATGGCAAAGGTTGTGCCAACAAGTACGATAAACGCCGCGGCGACGCCCGTCATGGCCTTATATGCTTTTTTGAATTTCTTTGCCCTGATTTCTTTTTTTACGGCGTTTCTCCACGCCGCCTGCGCCTGCAAAGGTACGACGATATCGTCGTCCATGCCCTTTACTTCATTTTTTATTATATCGGAAAGGCGCATTTCTTCCTTGCATTCAGCGCATTTTTCCGCGTGCGCTTTCATAAAAGCGATTTCTTCTTCGGACAAAACATCGTCGATGTACTGGTCAAGCATTTCTCTAAATTTCGTGCATTTCATTTCCTCGCCCATAAAAACGCACCTCCTTTCATATCTTTTAGACGAACGTATTTCCGAATAGTTCCTGATTTTTGGACAAAATTTCGCGAAGTTTTTCGCGTCCTCGGCTGATTCGGCTTTTTACAGTTCCTACGTTCGTTGAAAGAATTCCGGCGATCTCTTCATAGCTGAATCCCTGAACGTCGCGAAGCACAATCGCCGCGCGCATTTCTTCGGGAAGCGAATGAATCGCCTTTGATAGATTGCGTTTAAGCTCGCTGTTTTCAAGATGCCTTTCAGCAGTATTGTTTTCATCCACCGGCGCCCAGCCTACTTCCAGCATCTGGTCAAGCGACGATGCCGCCCTAACCTTTTTACGCCTCAGATCGTCCAGACAAGTGTTCATCGTAATCCTGTATGCCCAAGTTGAAAAAGACGACTGACCCTTAAAGGTGGGCAGAGCCTTATAAACACGCAGCATCGCATCCTGCAGACAATCCTGCGCGTCCTCGCGGTTTTTGCACATGCGAAGCGCAACCGCGTACATTTTCGCTTCATGCTTCTCCATGAGAATTTCAAACGCCCGGCTGTCTCCTTCAAGCGCCATATCTACCAGGCGATCATCATCTCTTTGCATTCCTTCACCTCCGCGTAAGTATGCACACGCTATTGTATTATACTACGTTTTGCTTTTTTTGAAAAGGGCTTGATTTTTTTCCTCATATGCGTTATAATAACTTCTGCGTTCAAAGCGAAACGCGCCGGTGTGTTGGAATTGGCAGACGAGGCGGACTCAAAATCCGTTGGGCTAATAACCCGTGCGGGTTCGACCCCCGCCACCGGCATAAACAAATCACACTTGTCGAAGACAAGTGTGATTTGTTTATGCCAACTAAGTGTGCCTTAGGCACGTGAAGCGCACCTGTCGGTGCGTGAAGTTTCGCTTCGCGAAGTGAAGCGCCTGCAGGCGTGTGTGGCACTCTTAACTTCACTTCGTGCGTATGCACGATACTTCTCTGCGGCGCAGCCGCATCTTCACTTCTTCACCAAATCTTGCAGTAAATCGAAATTTATGTTATAGTACTCTCACCAAAGGAGGAATATTCCTATGCCTGAAAGCAAGCTTCGAACCTAATCGCTGGACTTTGCGGTTTCTATCATAAATCTTGTAAAATCTCTTAAAGAAAAACGAGAAAACATTATTTCCAATCAAATCGGCAGAAGCGGAACATCCGTTGGCGCCAATATCCATGAAGCGCAATATGCTCATGGCAAAGCGGATTTTATTTCAAAACTCCAAATTGCCCTTAAAGTAAACGCTGATTTATTCGGCGGCGACGCTGGCGATGCCTTTTCCGCCATCTGCTGCTCGCAAAAATCTCGATTTACCTCCAGTAAACCTTCGATTTTTGCAATTGCATCTGACGAAAAATTCATTCGCCATCGTACCA
>JAFWZN010000112.1 GCA_017522345.1 Clostridia bacterium
GGCGACGCTGGCGATGCCTTTTCCGCCATCTGCTGCTCGCAAAAATCTCGATTTACCTCCAGTAAACCTTCGATTTTTGCAATTGCATCTGACGAAAAATTCATTCGCCATCGTACCACCTCATTAAATCATCGTTTACTTAAAAGCCCTTTCAATTTTCCCTGCAAGGTTATATAATAAGATCATACATATCTACCAAAGGAGCGGCATGCCCCATGAACAATCAAACGGGAGTTTCCAAGGAAATCCACGACCGCATGAGCGAAATATTGGAAAACGAGCTTGTGCTCGCGCTGGGCTGCACCGAGCCGATCGCCATCGCCTACGCCGCGGCAACCGCGCGCGAGCTGCTCGGCGAATTTCCGGATAAAATGACCGTAAACTGCTCCGGAAATATCATTAAAAATGTAAAAGGCGTCATCGTTCCCCAGTCGGGCGGCTTAAAGGGTGTTAAACCTGCGGCGATTTTGGGCGCGGTTGGCGGAAACGCCGGGCTTAAGCTGGAAGTGCTGTCCAAAATAACGGACGCGGACAGGGAAACGGCGCGAAAGCTTCTGGAAAGCGGCTTCTGCACGGTAAAGCTCATTGACAATGTTCCGAATCTTCTGATTATCGTTGAAATGTTTAGGGGCGAAGACCGGGCGCTGGTTGAAATCCGCGACGCGCACACGCGCATCGTCCGAAAGGAAAAAAACGGCAAAACCGTTTACCGCGATTTCTCCTGCTCCGAAAATGTAAAAACCGAAAAGCCCGCCGAGATCTATCTTAAAATGAGCCTCAAGGATATTTTTGCTTTCGCAAGATACGGAAATATCGAGCGCATCCTCCCCGTTTTAAAGCAGCAGGAAAAATACAATTCCGAAATCGCCGCGGAGGGCCTTACGCATCCCTACGGTGATCAGGTGGGCGCAACGCTCATGCGCCATTTCGGAAAGGACGACGTGAAAATTCAGGCGCGCGCATGGGCGGCTGCCGGAAGCGACGCGAGAATGAGCGGCTGCGTCATGCCCGTCGTCATCAATTCCGGAAGCGGCAATCAGGGAATCACCGTAACTATGCCGATTCTCATGTACGCAAAGCACCTTAACGTAGACAGCGAAATCAAATACCGCGCGCTTGCGCTTTCGAACCTCGTTTCCATCTACATCAAGCGCGACGTAGGCAAATTAAGCGCGTTCTGCGGCGCGGTTTCCGCTGCAAGCGGCTGCGGCGCAGGCATCACGTTTTTATCCGGCGGAACGGATCATCAGATTGCAGGCACAATCACAAACACCCTTGCAAACGTAGCCGGTATTGTGTGCGACGGCGCAAAGGCCTCCTGCGCAGCCAAAATCGCATCCGCCGTGGATGCAGCTATCCTCGCCCATCACATGTCCATGGACGGAAACGTTTTTGGAAGCGGCGAAGGCATCGTTCATTCCTCTATCGAAAAAACCATCGCCAACACCGCCCGCATGGGCAGAGACGGCATGCGCGACACCGACCACGAGATTCTGAATATCATGCTTGAAAATTGAATGTCAGCGGCGTTTCTTCGGGAAGCGCCGCTTTATTGAAACAAGGGGGATTACGGTATGAAAATCACACGCATCCTGACCACTTTAAACGAAATTATCTTCTCCTTTGACTGCGCGCCGGAAGCGATTACCGTTTTCGAATACGAGCCGCTGGCGGTTCAAGAATGCGCGCTTTTGTCTGAACATACGCTTGAAGTAAAAGATGGAAAAGCCGTCCTTGCGCGCTTTATGGGCAAGCACGACCGTCTGTACAGCCGCTTTGAAATCTATCAGGGCGAAACGCGCATACCCGGCGCGCAGTTTGTCACCGATTTTGACATTGCCGTTCCCGAAAACAAAAGCGATTACCCCGTTCTTCCCACCAAAAAGACGCTTCACGGAACGCAGGAGGATATCCTCGCGCTCGGCGTTAAGCAGCAGCCCATCAACATCAACCTTCCAAACCTCATGACTACCGTTAAAACGGAGGATACCATCGACTTTGAGCACGACGGCAAGACCTATTATTTTCTCAAGGAAGCCGTCGAAAAGGTCGACGCACAGATGCGCGAATCGAAAAGGCTCGGCCTTATCGTAACCATGATTCTTTTAAATTCGCCGCGCCTGTTCGGTTCCACCGGCGAAAAAGCGCTTCTTGACAAATGTCTGCATCCGGGCTTCGACTTTGAAAGCCCCGACGCGTTCATCAGCGCTTTCAACATGAGAACAAACGCAGGACAGGGCCATTACCGCGCGTTTGTGGAATTCCTCGCTCAGCGCTATACCAAGCCCGATTCCGACGTCGGCTGCGTTGTCGGCGCGATCATTTCAAACGAGGTCAATTCCCAGTATGTGTGGGGCAACGCGGGCGAAATGGACGTAAAGGACTATGTATTCGAGTATAACGAGGCCATGCGCCAGGCGTGGCTTGCAGGTCAGAAGCATTCGAAATCCTTCCGCGTATATGTGTCGCTCGACCAGTATTGGCATAAAACCGCGCACAATGTTCGCTTCCCCAAGCGCTATTATTCCGGCCGCGACATCATCGACGAATTAAACCGTCTCCAGACCGAACGCGGCGAATACCCGTGGTGCGTCGCCTATCATCCCTATCCGGAAGACCTCCGCTGGCCGGATTTCTGGCACGACCGCGCGCCGGACTTCACCTTCTCAACGCCCAAAATCACCTTTAAAAACATGGAAGTGCTGGAGGCCTACCTCTCCCAGCCCCATATGCTATACAGAAATGCGCCTCGCCGCATCATCTTCTCCGAGCAGGGGTTCAACTCCCATTCGGGCGCGCTTCAGTCCCTTACCGAAAAGATGGCGGAGGCCGGATATGTGCTTGCCTACCTTAAAGCCAAGAACATGAAAACGGTGGACATGTTCATGCACCACGCCTACACCGACAATCCTCACGAGTTCGGTCTGAACTTGGGCATTCGCCGCTTCGACATAAACGCGCCTCATCACGCGGGCGAGAAAAAGCCGATCTGGTACGCCGTTTATGACATGGATACCGAAAGAGAGGAAGCCAGAATTCAAAAAGCGCGCGCCTTCATCGGCGAAGAGCTCTTCGATTACCTTTTGAATCCGCCGATCGAAATGGGCGATCGCGATACCTCCAAAGACAACGAATTCGGCTGATGGAAGCGCGGATGATTTCTCTTTTATTTGACATTTTAACGCGCATTGATTATAATTAAGAGAATCACGGCTTAGATAAGGAGACCCATTATGAAATCGATGAAACGAATCATCGCCGCATTTCTGCTGTTCATCCTGTCCTTCTCCCTCGCCGCCTGCAAGGATGATTCTGAACAATCGGTGCTGGGCGTTTGGAACGTCAATGAAGACGGCATTTTGCAGATGACGGGGCTTACCAAAGAGGAGTTTGATAATTTCAAGGAAATGGGCGTCGAACAGACCGTCACCATGGATTTCGGCAAGGACGGCATCGTCGTCATCATCATGTCCGTCGCCGGTCAGTATGTGAAAACGCAGCATGCCTATAAAGTCAAGGACGGCAAGCTCTTAATCGACAGCGATCCCGCCGACTTTGTAATCAATGAAAACGTAATGACCATTACGCAGGACGATATCAAATTCTCGCTCACAAAGATCAGTAAATAAGCGAAGTCTGTTGAGCGCGAATATGAATATTTTAAGGAGGCATACCCCATGAAAAACTTTAAGCGCATTCTCGCCCTCGCCCTGATCGCTCTTATGACCCTCTCCCTCGCCGCCTGCGGAAAGACCGACGCCGAGAAGCTGATCGGCAAATGGAACTTTGACACAAAGAGCATCTTTACCTTAGCCGGCGTGCCCGAGGATCAGACTGAAATGGTTGAATCCCTGGGCGGCGTAAGCGGCTCGATGGAATTCACCAAGGACGGAAAATGCATCATGAGCCTGAATCTGATGGGACAGCCCCTGAACGAAGAGGGCACCTACACCGTTGAAGGCAACAAACTCACCATCGACACCACCGTTCACGAATTCAAGATTGAGAAAAAGACTCTGTATCTCACCGATACCGATCTGGGAGCGACCCTCACCCTCACCAAGGCGAAATAATTTCAGATAAAAAAGCTGCCGAACGGCAGCTTTTTGTATGCTCTTTTTCAGTCAAATTCCTTGAGGTTTAAGCGAACGCTCAAAATGTACGGCTGATTTTTGCCGTTTTCCCAAGGCTCCCAATGGCCGTAGGTAATGGCGACAATGGTGCCGTCCGGCAATACATGCAGTCCCGGATAGCCGCAGTCGCCGTCAGAAAGCGTCGGATGATTGTCCTTTAAGCGGAAATGATACTGGCCTTCTCCGCCGTTTACGAGATCCTCCTCCGTGCCGACCCACATGACCCAGTCGCCATGCGTTTTCGTCTCAAATCCGCAGTCGCGGAAGGTGCATGCGATTCGCCCGTCCGGCAGGCGCCTGAGGGTGTGTCTGTCGCCGGTCAGAACATCCGGAAGCTCTCTGGGCTTGGTCCATGTTTCGCCGTCGTCGTCGGAGAACATAATTAACGAACGCATCACGCGGGCGTTTTCACGCATCAGAACGGCGATTCTTCCGTCCGTCAAACGAATCATACCCGGCTCGCACAGGTGTCCCTTTTCATGTCTTGCGATCGTCACCGGCTGGCTCCAAGTAAGTCCGCCGTCTTTGGAAATAATTTTATCCACATGGAAGCATTTTCCCTGATCGACGCCGCCGAAGGAGCAGACGTGGATGATTTCGCCGTTTTCCTCGGGCACATTTCTGTCGCCGTCCAAAAACGCGTTTTCATGCACTTCCCATTCGCCCTTGGGATTTCTCCATTCTTTTCTGCGGACGTATTTCACTTTTCCGTCCTTTAAGTATTTAAAGAAGGTATATTTTTCGCTGAAATCGCCGCCGTAAAAGGTATTGATTTCATCGTGGAACATCGCCATATATTTTCCAGGCTCGTTAAGCGCGATCATATCGCCCATGGCGACGATTCCGCCGTAATCTCCGATGGGCTTAAGCTCCGTCCACGTATATCCGTCGTCCTCCGAAACAGACATTCTGATCGGGAAAAGGCCCGAGAACATGACGATGCGCTTTTTCCCTTCCCTGTCGACCGTTCTGAAAATCGTCGGAACCTCCATGCTGGTTACAAAGCTTTCGGGAAGCGGAAGCCTTTCCGTCCACGTGAGGCCGCCGTCATAGCTCATTTTCTCGATGACGCTTCCGCGTCCATGTCCTTTGGGATACATGCAGACAATGGTCTTGTTGTCCTCTAAAAGGACGCTGGACACATGTCCCAGATACTGTCCTTCCTCACGGTCAACCACGACCTGACGGTGGGTATCGTTGTTAAGATCAATAAAACGCATGAAAACCCTCCTTATTTATGAAATCGTCTTTTCAATAAACTCATATATCAGTTTTCCAAATACGCTTTCGCCGTTTGCGTCCACCTTTCCCACATACGCGCAGTGACCGCCGTTCATAAGCGTTAAGGAAATCTTGCTTTCATCGAACCTGAAATGTTTAAGCGTTGAAAGCGCCAGTTGCGTCTGCTCAAGCCGGTTCTCCATGTCGCCATCCGATACGATGAACGTCATCGGCGCGCACGCGTTTGCATAAGCGCCGATATGATAAAGCGGCGCAAATTCGTCCACAATCAGGCGGCGGGAATCCACGCCCCTTTCCCGAAGAACGTTGAAATGCGTGGTCGGCTGGCCTGCGTCGTGCACATAGCCTGAAAGCGCGTTTGCATCCATTCCGCGTTTCGCCAGATATTTTTTATCAAAGCACAGCATCATGGAAAGATAGCCGCCCGCGCTGCTTCCGCCGACAAAGATTCTGTCCGTGCCTGCATAAAGCGGCATCCGATCCGCCGCCCATTTGACCGCGTCGGCAGCATCCTCAATAAAATCCGGACATTTCGCCGCCGGGTACATTCTGTAATTGACGTCCACAACCGCAATGCCGCGCGCCGTCAGAAATTGATGATACGGCGCATTTTTGTCCTTGCTGCCCGCCTCCAGTCCGCCGCCGTGAAAATAGACGAATGCGGCTTTTGCCTTTCCCTCGGGCAGATGCACATCCAGCGTCTGACCAATGTTATTGTACACGATGTTCTCAATCGTTCTCATTGGCTTTTCTCCTTTGGCGGTTGATTTCGTAAAAACACACCGTCGCGGCGCATCCGGCGTTTAAGGACGACGCCGCGCCGAAAATCGGGATTTTTACCAGCACATCGCACATTTCCTTCCATGCCTTTGACATGCCGAAGGTTTCGTTTCCGATGACCAGCGCGACAGGACCGGTCAGGTCAATTTCGCTGATATCCTTTTCGCCCTTGGCGCTGGTTCCGACAATAAGCGGCTTTGACGGAAGGCTTTTGAGCCACTCAATCGCCTGCGGCGCGCCCTCCATGTTCGAAAAAGGAATCGCAAGCGAAGTTCCGACGCTTCCCCTTATGCACTGGGTGTCGTATACGTCCGCCGCATGCCCCGTGACAATTGCGCCGGCTGCGCCGAAAGCATCCGCCGAACGCAGAAACGTTCCAAGGTTTCCGGGAGACGCCGGGCGGTCAAACACGGCAAAGAAGGGATTTTCGGATTTTTCCGCTGCATCCATAAGTCTTTTTTCCCCGTCTGTCCGCATTTTGAGAAGCGCAATGATCTCGCACGGATTTTCGCGGTCGGAAAGCTCTTTGAAAATCTCCTCGTTCATCTTGTGAAGAACGTCGGGCTTTGCCTTGGAAATCATGTCCTCCGCCCAGCCGGACAGGCGCTTTTCATTCATCACGCACATGGAATAAAATTCCCATCCATGGCGGATCGCCTGCTCCACGGGCTGAACGCCCTCTAAAAATGCAAGACCCTGCTTTGAACGTTTTTCACGGTTTCGCTTCAGGGTTTCATACCGTTGATATTCCGCATTTTTAGTATAAATGTTTTGAACTTTCATTTTTTCACCTTTCGAGCATTTTGAAAAAAACATATTCTGCACACATTTATTATCTGAAATTTCTACTTTTCTGTCAATATGGTTTGGATGCATCTTGCTTTTTTTTGTAAAGTATTTTATGATGTTCTAAAAAACAGAGCACAAAGGTGAAGAAACGATGAAGAAACGCGTTCCATTCATCATCTCCGCGCTGGTTGGCGGCGCATACGGCGCCATCGGCGTATTTCTTTCAAGATTGTTTATAAAAAATCTCGGCGCAGTCGCAGGCTGGATTACGAAGCTTATAAAGCTTGAAGGCGACGTCGCTGATCAGGTAACGGACGTGCTTTCGCAGCTAAACAATGCGCGCCTTGCCTCGCCCTGCCTTGCGTTCATTCTGTTTTTCGCATGTCTGGGCGTGCTTGTTATGGGATTTATCAAAAGAGCGCGCCGCGTGGTCATCCATGTTGGCGCATGGCTTCTTCTTTTGATTCCAACAGCGCTGATTGCCGCGTTGTTTACGTATGTAAACGATATCCTGTTTGGAGACATTATTAAACTGCTCGTATCTATCGTTCCGAATCTGTAAGGAGGAAAAGCCATGAGTAAATCCGTTTTCACGAAAGCCCTCTGCGCGCTTCTGCCCGTTTGCTTGTGCCTGTCTCCCTTTGCCGTGGCGCAGGCGCCGAATTGGAATGTGGGGTTTGGAAAATGCGAAATCCTGCCAAACCCTGAAAGCAATGAGAAATTGTACATTGCGGGCTACAATCAGGCAATGGAAATTACCGGCGTGCTCGATTATTGTCAGGCGCGCGCCGTATGGCTGGACGTGGGCGGCAAGGGCATTCTCTTAATCGGAATCGACTGCGTCGCCCTCGATTCGGGTACCGTGGATGAAATCCGCGCGCGGCTTAACGATGTTGAATCCTGCGCATACATAAACGTATATTCCACTCATACCCATGCAGGTCCTGACACGCTGGGTCTTTGGGGCGGCATCGGCAAAAACGGCAAAAACAAAGACTATATGAAATCGTTGATTGACGCTGCGGAGAAAGCCGCGCGCGAAGCGGTTCAAAGCAAAAAAGCCGGCGCGCTGTTCTCTGGAAAAATCAAAACGCAGAACATGTACAGAGATTCCCGAACGCCCTATGTTTACGACGAAAACCTGTATCACATCCGTTTCGCGCCCGATAACGGCGAAGGCGGCGTAAGAATGCTTTTCTACGGCGCGCATGCCGAATCCCTTCGCGGAGCGAACAGCCTATTAAGCCGGGATTTCCCGGGCAGGCTCGTGGACGGCGTGTATGAAAAAACGCAGGATCAGGCCATTTTCATGCCCGGCGCAATCGGCGGTCTCATTATGACGAAGGCATTTGTTTCCGACACAGCAAAGGACGCCATAACGAATCTTGAAATCACATCCGAAAAGCTGATTTCCTATGCGCTGTCCATCACGCCCGACATGGAGACGCCTGTTCCAGCCGAAATGCAGTTCCACTCGGAAATCTTCTCCATCCCCCTCGACAACCCCGTGTTTGTGACCTACAAGTTCCTGGGCATTTTGAATAACCGCGCCGAAAAGGGAACAGGCGCGACGGGCTATAATGTGCGGACGGAGCTTTGCCTTTTAAAGCTCGGCAACGTTCTGATTGCGCTTCTGCCCGGCGAAATTTTCCCGGAGCTGGTTCTGGGCGAAATGTTTGCAAGAACCGTGAAGGACGCAGTTAACCCTGAGCCGCTTAAGGATATCGCCCGGAAATACGGACATGACAACCTTCTCATCATCGGCCTTGCCAATGATGAACTGGGCTACATCGTGCCGCCGTCCGACTTCCTTTTGAATGAAAAACTACCCTATATTGAGAGAGCCACCGACGGACGCGGCGAGGACCATTACGAGGAAACCAACTCCGTCGGCCCCGAATGCGCGAAAAAAATCGCGGAAGCATTTGAAAACGCGCTTAAAAACGTAAAATAATCACGGGAGAATACATTTATGCAAGACATCATCCTGCTTCTTCAAAAGGTGCTGCCCGTATTTCTGGTTCTGATGCTCGGCGTGCTTTGCCGGAAAAAGGCCGTCGTCTCGCGCGAGGGCATCAATACGCTTAAAAACGTCGCCGTCAACATCGCGCTGCCCGCCGTCATGCTGAACGCCTTTGCCACAGCGGAGTATTCCGTAAAAAGCGTGCTCGTACCTTTTGCCATGTTTATCGTGTGCGTGCTCGCGCTCGTGATCGGCTTTCTTTCCTGCCGTTTTTTCAAAATCGGCGGCCGTCTCTCGCCTTACATTTCCGCCGGCTTTGAAGCGGGCATGCTGGGCTATGCGCTGTTCACGATTCTCTTCCCCGATGAGCCCGCTTCCTCCTTTGCGATCGTCGATTTGGGCCAGGTGCTTTTCGTGTTCACGGTCTATAAGATTCTGTTGGCCGGCAAAAAGGGCGGCGTTTCCGCGCTTAAGGAAGCCCTCACCTCGCCCGTGGTCTGGGGCATTCTTTCGGGCCTTTTGCTGGGCGCATCGGGTCTTTACAGCGCCCTTAAGCCTTCCGGCGTAAGCAACGTGCTTGACGCGGTCACGGACTTCGTCTCCGCGCCCACAAGCGTTCTCATCCTCCTTGCCATCGGCTACGATCTAAACCCCAAAGAGATGCAATTCAAAAAGGTCGGCGCAATGATCGCCCTGCGTCTGTGCATCTCGGCCGTTCTCTTAGGCGCAACGCTCCTGATCGACCGCTTCCTCTTCGGCTGTATGGCGCACACCGGCGCGCTGATTCTCATGTTTATTCTTCCCCCTCCCTACGTGCTCCCGGTATTCGCCGACGTAGAGTCCGAACGCGCCGACATCTCCTCCACGCTTTCCGCCCTGACGCTCATAAGCCTCGCACTGTTCGCAGTTTTGGCGGTGGTAATGTAAAAAAGGCAACCTGCGAAATACAGAACCCGTCCGAACGCGGACGGGTTCTGTTTATACATTCAGGAAAAATTCGGTTTTCAGGATTTCGTCGATTTCTTTATCCGTCAGATTTTCGCGGATTTCTTTGAGCGTTTCGCCCTCAAACACCTTGTACGCGCTTCCGTCTATGGTTTTTCTTCCCGTTTCCGTTTTGATTGCAATCATTCTTTGCTTGTTAAATACGGAATCCGGATGGTTTTCACAGAAGAAGGACGGCTGGAGGAAATCGACGGGGTAGGCTGTCTCCTCCGGAACGGCGAGGTATTCGCGCCACACACCGCCATGAAGCTCCCACAGCACCCAACCATGGCGAGAATCGCGCTCAAAGCGGTACGTTTCGCCGTTTTGGGTTTGAACGATATGCTCTTCCATTTTAAGCGGCAATCTCGGCGCGATCTGGCCGACGCCGACGTCCGTAAAATACGCGCCGTCCGGAAGCGAAACCACCGTTACCCGGTGCCTTCGCATGGGGATTTCCCTTTCGCCGCGCAAAAATCTTGCGAATCGCTCGGTGACGGAAAAGCCCATTTCGGCCAGCATGCCCGAAAGCAATCCGTTCAGTTCAAAGCAATAGCCGCCGCGCCCGCGAACAACGATTTTCTCAAAAAGCGCATCCGCGTCAAGCTTCAAAGGCTTGCCCGCCAAAATATCCAGATTTTCATAGGCAATGCGGGTAACGCATGCCGTTTGAATGCGTCCGAGAAAGTCAAGGTCAATGGAAACAGGCGCCTTTTCATCCATGCCGATGCGGTTTAAGAAGGCTTTGATTTTATCCATATTCTCTCCGAACAAATGATGCTCCTGAAGTCATACGACCGCCGGAGCATGCTTTTTTCATCTTACGGACGAAGGCCCAAGCCGCCCTCGAAGGTGAGGGTTTCGCCGGTCATGTATTTAAGATCGGGGCTGGCCAGCATCACGCAGGCGCGGCCGATATCGTTTTCAGGATCGCCGAAACGGCCCATAGGCGGCGTATGGACGTTCTTTTCAAACGCTTCGGGATAGGCGTTTTTAAAGCCCTCCAGCTGCGCGGTCCAAGCGAGGGGGCAGACGACGTTTACGTTGATACCGTCCTTGCTCCATTCGGTGGCGGCTACGCGGGTCAGGCCGCGGATGCCTTCCTTGGCGGCGGCGTAGGCGCACTGGCCGAAGTTGCCGAACAGGCCCGCGCCGGAGGCAAAGTTGATGACGCTGCCCTTGGCCTTGGCAAGATAGGGATAGGCAGCCTGCATGTAATGGAACGCGGCATAGAGGCCGGAATAGACGGCAAGGTCGAACTGCTCGGTGGTATGCTTTTCAAGGGTAACGCCGGAGGCGGACGCCTGCGCGTTATTGATAAGAACGTCTACGCCGCCGAACGCCTCGACCGCCTGACGGACGGTTTCGTTGGCGATGGCCTGATTGTCTTGACCCGCGGCGATATCCGCCTTCACGCAAAGAACCTTTACGCCGTAGAGGCGCTCGAGCTCTTCCTTCGCATCCTCAAGCTTTTTTACGTTTCTTCCGGTGATAACGATGTTCGCGCCTTCCTTGGCGTAGGCGATGGCGATGCCGTAGCCGATGGAGCCCGCGCGGCCGTCAGACAGAACGCTTCTTCCGCCGCCGGTGATAATGACGGTTTTTCCAGTTAAAAAGCCCATAAATATATCCTCCTGATATAAAAACTGAATTTGAAAATGGTAAATCATCTCTGATTTGCATTATTATATCACGTAAAACTTCATTTTACAAGATAGAAATTCTCACAAAAGAATATTTGTATTCGCAAAACGATTGACACATCCCTTCGAAAATGGTATAGTCGAATTACTATACATAAGAGGTATGTTTATGGCGAAAAGAAGACTGGATCTGACCAACGAAAGTATTTCCCCAATCAAGGTGATACTGTATCTTGCGTGGCCGCTGTTTTTAGAACAGATTCTTTCCACGCTTGTGAGCTTCGCCGACACCGCCATGGTAGGAACGATCAGCAAAGAAGCTACCGCCGCCGTTTCCATCAGCAATTCCTTCGTGTTTTTGATAAACGGCGTAGTGATGGCGCTGGGCATCGGCATTACCGCCTATGTCGCAAGATCTGTCGGCGCGAAGGACTACGAAAAGGCAAAGGCGTATATCCGCCATGCGCTCGTCATTCTTCTGATGGTGGGCCTGCCCCTCGCGCTTCTGCCCGCGGCCTTGTACAAATACGTTCCCCGCTGGATGGGCGCAAACGACGACTTTTTAACCCTTGCGCAGGAGTACCTTCTGATCACCTCGCTTTTCCGCATCTTCACCATGGCTATGATGGTTTTAGGCTCGGTATTCCGCGGGCGCGGCGACACGAAAACGCCCCTTTACGTCAATATCGTCGTCAACCTTTTGAACATCGCCGGAAACTACATCCTGATTCACGAGCCGCACACGGTTCACATCGCCGTCAATTTCTTGAAAATTGACTTCGCTTTCCCGATGTTCGGCGCGGGACTGGGCGTCAAAGGCGCGGCGATTTCAACGGGCGCATCGTGGTTGTTGGGCGGATGTACGCTCGCGATCATGCTGTTTGTCAAAAAGGATCCGACGCGCATCTCCTTAAAGGAATCCTATAAGCCCAATATCGCCCTTTTAAGCAATGTCGTAAAGCTCTCCTTTCCCGCGATGCTTGAAAGAATGTGCATGTCTCTGTCGGGCATCGTGGTTACAAAGTCCATCGCCACCCTTGAAACCCATGTCATCGCTGCAAACACCGTGTATTCCACTGCGGAATCCCTGTCGTTCATGCCGGCCTTTGCCTTTGCAACCGCCGCGACCACGCTGGTCGGACAGTCTCTGGGCGCAAAGAAGCCTGCGCTCGCTAAAAAATACGCCTACACGACAACGATTATCGGAATTGTGGTAATGCTTTTTGCCGGGGCCGTTCTTTTTGCATTCGCAACGCCGCTTTGCCGTTTCATTAACCGCGATAAAGACGTCGTTCCAATCGCCAAAACCTGTCTTCAGATTGTCGCATTCGTTCAGCCGGTGCAGGTCATCGCGTGGATTTTGGCCGGCGCGCTTCGCGGCGCGGGCGACACCAAGTGGCCGTTCTACATCACCGCTTTAGGCAACTGGCTCATCCGCGCGCTTGGCGCAAGCTTATGCATCCGCGTATTCGGTTTGGGCCTTCCCGAAGCCGTTTTCTGCATGTGTTTAGATCAGGTCGCGCGTGCGATCTGCATGTTTTTGCGGTTTAGAACAGGCAAGTGGATGCATGCGATTAAGGAAACAAAAGCCGCGGCGTAAATCCCTTCCAAAAGACAAAAATCGAACGCCTTTTTCAGACGTTCGATTCAGACCATCAACAAACCTCTGGGTGAGGCATGGAGAGGGAGCGCACTCCCTCTCCATTTTCAATCGATTTTGGCGGCATGTACTTAAAAATCGCGCGTTTTCACAAAGCGCATCGACTGAAAACGCTTCCCCTTTCCGATCCCCGCCCGGAAATTTAAGAAGAATTTCAGGGGATCGGCCCCTCTCATCAAAAAAGGCACTTTTTTGATGACTTGAATCGAACGCCTTTTTCAGACGTTCGATTTTTATTTTACATCCCAAGCGCGTATTTTTCCATCGCGCATGCGACCGCTTCCGCATTCTCCAGGCTCGTTCCGGGATAGAGACCATAGATCAGCATGAGGCCGCCCCCGGGCGAGGAAAGCTTTTCGACCTCCTCGCGGATTAGGTCGTCGATATCCTTGGGCGAGCCCGAATAGGTGACCTTCTGGCGGTCGATATCCAATTCAATGCAGGTTTTGCCCTTTAAATTATCCCTGATCCAGTCGATTCCGTTGACCAGGTCCTGAAGGTTCAAAACCTGACAGCCGCCGTCGATGATGTCAAAGACGAGAGAACGGATGTCTCCGTCGGAATGCATGTGGACGATTTTGCCCGCGTCGCGCACAAGGGTCATCATTTTCCGATAGGCGGGCTTTATGTATTTTCTGAAATTTTTCGGAGTGATCATCGGGCCGAACTGCATGCCGAGGTCTTCGGGAATGGTGATCATGTCAACGTCCGTTTCGAGATATCTTCTTATGATTTCCATATTGAAATCCGTCACGCCGTCAATCAGCGTCTGAATTTCCGGCTCCTCGTCTTCCATAAAATACGTGAAATTCTGATAGCCGCAAAGGTCGGTCAGCTGCAAAAACGTGTGTCCGTGGCGAAGTCCGCGCGCGGTGAATTCACCCGCCTCCTTCTGACGACGGACAATTTCTCTTTCCTTTTCCCAATCGATCGGGCCGATGCCCATGCATACAGCCGGGTCGGGGAAGACGTAGGTTTTCATCGCATCAAGATTGTTGAGCGGGTGCTTTGTGACCGTACCCGTCAGGCCCTCCATTTGCGTTTCCCACGTGCAGCCGAAATCATCCACAAAGGGCGCGCCGACGCGCTTTACTGAATCCAGACTTCTTCGGTACTCTTCCAGAAACGTTCCTCTTTCGGGGCGAACGAATCCGCGAAACAGCGCGGGATGGCGAGCCATAAAATCGAGCACGTCCTCACAATCATTGTAGAAAAAATAGGACGGATTGATGACGTATGCGCTCGGAATCCATTCGTTACCCTTAAAAAAGATTGTTCGGAACGTATTCTCGCGATCGGAAAGCATTTTATGTCTCCTTTTACCCTTTCTGTGCGTCAAGACGCGCGGCCTTTTCTTCCAGCGCGCTTCGGTTTTCGATAATCGTCTTCCAGTACGGCTCTGAATAGAACCACGTGCCGCTCATAAGGAAGATGTTGCGAAGCCCCAGCGAAATTTCCGTATTCATGCGATGCAGGAAGTTTTCCGTGGACATGCTCGCCGCGGGAAATACGGTAGTCTCCGAATAGACGGTATTTTCGCCGATCAGGGCAAGGTGGTTTTTAACGCCTTCTTTCAACATCTCGCGTAAACGGGGATCTGAATAACTTTCGTCGTTAAAAAACATTTCGCCCACGCGGAACAGGCAGTCGGGAACGACTTTTTTGATGTCCGGTATCGAAATGCCGTGCCGCTCGTCGCCCATGTGCATGACCATGACGCCGCTTTGAAGGCCCGCAGCGCAGGTGTCTTTCATAAAGCCCGTGACCTTATCGCAATTGAACGCGACCCATTTTTGCGTCAGTTCTTCAAGTCCCTTTTCTTCGTCTGCGGCGCGCTTCAGAAGGGCGCGGTCGCATTTCACATTGTATTTCCGATTGAATTTCTCAATACACTCGTCGCAAAAGCAGCCCTGAATCGGTCCCTGCCAGTTGCCCAAGCGAAGATCATCGTCAAAAAAGTGGCGGGTAAAGCCCATTTGAGCATATTCTTCGGCGGCTTTACGGTTGTCATTGATCATTTCTTCATTGATGCAGCTGCAGAAATACTCGTTTTTTCCGTTTCTGTCCACGCGGTACTTCCACGTGTTTTTGATCTGAAGCTCAAGGGTATCGTCATCGGGATTCAGGGAATTTCCGGGATGTCCCACGGGCACGCTGATTACGCCCGTCTGAAAGCCCTCGTCCAGAAGGCGTTTTCGCGCCCTGTAGATATCCTCCGGGTCTGATTCGTGTCTTCCGTAAAAGTAGGCGAACAGCCATACGTGCTCAACGCCCGCCTGTTTCATCCATTCAAAACGCTTTCCGATCTCGGGATGGTGCATAACGTCCCTTGCGCTCATATCGTAATTGAAAGAAAGCGCCATATTGTTACCTCCTCAGACTTCGCGTAATTTAAGCGCCTCAAACACCGCTTCCTCCATGCCGGAAGAAACATAAGAACTCGAACCGCCGATATCCATTCGGTTGACCATGAGCGTGACCGTCACATCATTCACGGGGTCGATGTAAAAATGCGTGCCGAATGCGCCCGACCAGCCAAAGGTATTTTGGGACAGCGCGCGAGCGGAAACGCTTCTTCTGTTAAACACGTGCATGCCCAGCCCCCACGCGCCGATTTCGGACATGTGGCTTTGGTCGGGAACGGTCATTTGGCAAAGGGTTTCGTCGGTCAGAATTTTCTTTCCCCGCCCGGCCAGCATCTGGACGAATTTGTCATAATCCGAAAGCGTGCCGAAAAGCCCGGCAGAGCCGGACGGATACGAAAACAAAAACGGACTTTTGATTTCATCCGGCTTATAGGAATCCGCAAGCGTTCCGCCCGTTCGGTCATAGAGGCGCACAAGCCGTTTTTTCTGATCCTCGTTCGGAAAGAAGGTCGTGTCCGCCATTGAAAGCGGGGCAAAGAATTTTTCCTGCAAAAAGGCTTCGAATTTCTTACCGCTTACGACCTCAACCACGCGCCCAAGCACGTCAAACGCTGTCAGCGCGCTGTAGCCCGCCTCCGCGCCCGGCTGAAAATCAAGGGGGCAGCGCGCAATCGCTTCGGCGCGTTCTTTAAGCGTCATGCCCGACTGAATTTCGTTTACGCCGAAAGACGCGCTGATTTCGCCGTGTCCCATGCCGCTTCTGTGACGCAGAAGATCTTCAATCGTCACGGGACGATTGAGCTTAACGGACGCAATCCTGCCGTTTTCTTCCCGAACGCCCACGCAAAGGCCGCTGAATTCCGGAAGATATTTATAGAGCGGATCGGAAATATCGATTTTTCCTTCCTGCACAAGCAGCATAATCGACGCCGCCGCCACGGGCTTGGACATGGACGCCAGACGAAAAACGCTTTCCTCCCTGACGGGAATTCCGCGCGCTATATCGGCAAATCCCGCGTATTCAAGAGAGACAATTTCGCCCTTTTTCCGAACCAGTATACTTCCGCCCGCGATGTCGCCGTTTTGAACATAAGCATTCAAGCGATTTAAGATCATTCCGTTCAAATTCCCGCCGCCTTTCCTGTTATACAGGAAAATACTATCACATTTCCTATGTTGAGTCAATGTGAAAGCGCATAAAAGAATCTCAGGATTTGCAAACTGCGAAAAGCGCGGATTCTCTTGCAACGGTAACGGGAAACATGCTATACTTTTCAAAAATGCAAGGAGACGGCACATATGACGCTTACATACAAATCCATGGAAGACAAATATCTCCTGCCCGCGCTTGATCTCGTTCAAACGGTCTTTACCGAGCATGAAAACGCAGATGAAGGAAAGCTCGTCAGGCGGCTGGTCGAAGAAATCCGGTCGATGACCTCCTACATTCCTGCGCTTGAACTGATCGCTGTAAACGAAGAAGACGAGGTCGTCGGCTATGCCATGATGAGCGGCTTTCATCTAAACGGAAATTACAAAGACCGCCTTCTTCTTTTATCGCCCGTTTGCGTAAAGACCGCGCTCCAGCGGCGGCACATTTCGAAAAACTTACTCGAATACGGCTTTAAAAGGGCGACGGAAGCGGGCTATGAAGCCGTCATTGTCGAGGGTAACCCCGCTAATTATCGTTCGCGCGGCTTTGTCACATCCGCCGACCACGGAATTCTGCCCGGAAAAACCGTTCACCTTCCGGCGATTGAATGCCTGATGGTAAAACCGCTCAAGGAGGGCGCGCTTCAAAGCATCAAGGGCGAAGTCGAATACTCCGATTACAAAGTTCTGACGGAATCCTGAGGAAAGCATCCCTGCGCGTTTCAAATAGGTTGATTTCTCGATATTGATTTGAAAAGTCGGTTGACTTTATCAAAAAACGGTGTATAATTCTGCCCGTTGTCATTACAAAAGGAGAGAAATCAGCCTATGAATATCCAACAGCCGCTTTCCCGAATGCACATCGGCATGCGCAATGTGAAGACCGCTTTTGCCGCAACGCTGGTCGCGCTTGTATACCTTTTCTTCGATCGCAATCCCGCCTTCGCCTGCATCGGCGCGGTGTTCGGAATGGGCTATGACATGAGCTCTTCCTGGCTCTACGGCGGAAACCGCCTCTTCGGCACCATTTTCGGCGGCCTGATCGGCATGGCGCTTTTCAGCCTCTACATTCAGGTGTATCCTGAGGGCGGATTTGAGCCCCTTATGCTCCTTCTTCTGTTTGTGGGCGTCATTCTTCTGGTGCTTGTAAGCGTCGTCTTCAACTGGCCGGGCGCGATTCAGCCGGGCGGCGTAATGCTGTGCATTCTTCTTTTCAATCAGCCCGTCGATACCTACATTCCCTATTCCTTAAACCGCATTTTCGACACCGGCGTCGGCGTGGTTTTTGCCATGCTCGTAAATTTCCTTCTGCCCAGAGAGCGCATCATCCGCTTTATGGACAAAATCCACATGCCGCACAGAAATCTCTAAAATGTTTTGCCGTCTTCCGATCGGAAGGCGGTTTTTTCTTGACGGAAAATTACGCATGTGGTATCATCGTGATAGATGCATAAGGGAGGCGATACCGTGGAAAAGCTTTATGACAAACTGCGCGCCATGGACGAATATTACGCAGCGGAATTAATCATGAATCTGGATCGTTCGCCGCTTTACAGATATTCGAAGGCGGTGGCGGAGTACCTCAAAAACGCGCCGCTCACGCCCTACGGCGGAGGAAAGCTGTATCCGTCGGGGCGAAACATCAACATGTCCGAAAAGGCTGCTCACATTGCCGTGCGCCCGGAATACTCCTATACCACATATGTCAACATGCCTTTGCTTAAGGAAAAATGCCCGGAAGCCGCCGAATTCATGGAAAAAGAGCATTTCGGCCGCGTTGCGCCCATTGAAACGCCTCACACCGTCGGCGGCGCGGGCTACACGCATTCCTTCATCAATTTCAGACGCATTTTAAAAGAAGGCCTCGTTCGGTACGAGCAGCGCGTCCGTGCGCTGCCGGACGGCGATTTCAAAGACGCAATGCTCGTTCTTTTAGACGGCATCGAAGCTTTCCGCCAAAGATGCATTGCGCATCTGACAGAAGTAAACGCCGATCCTGCGCTCATCGACGCGCTTTCACGCGTTCCCGTTCAGCCGGTTCAAAACATCTATGAAGCGCTGGTCGCGTGGAACTTTGTGTATTACATTGATGGCTGCGACGACATCGGCGGCCTTGACAGGGGGCTGTATCCCTACTGGAAGGGCGAGGACATCCGCCCGATTCTGCGCGAGATGTACCAAAATATCGACGTAAACGACGCGTGGAGCATGCCGCTCGGGCCCGACCACAACGAGCTCACCGTCCAATTGATCGACGCTTCCCACTCGATCCGCCGACCGAGCATTCAGCTGCTTGTGACCGACGACATGCCCGAGGAGGTCTGGCAGGCGGCCTATCGCTCCCTTGCGTCGAGCTGCGGACAGCCCGCCTTCTATAATTGGAAGCTTTTTAAGCGCGAGATCAATCAAAGGCTTCCCGAGGTCACGGAAAGCGATCTTAAATACATCGCCTTCGGCGGCTGCACCGAAACCATGATCGAGGGCCTTTCCAATGTCGGTTCGGACGACGCAGGCATCAACACCGCGCTCATTTTCGACCGTTTCATGCGCGACCACCTGTCCGATTACGATGCTTTCGAATCCTTTTTAGACGGATATCTCGCCGAATGCGAAAAAGTGATCGCCGAAACCTGCGAAATTCTCGAAAAATACCGAAAAACCCGCGCCGATTTCCGTCCCCAACCCGTGCGCACGCTGTTCATCGACGATTGCATCGACAAAATGCTGGACTTCAACGCGGGCGGCGCAAGATACAACTGGAGCGTCATGAACGTGGCCGGCCTCATAAACGTCATCGATTCCATGATCCCGATCAAGCGGCTGATTTTCGAAGAAAAAACCTATGCGCCCAAAGCGTTTCTGGAAAAACTCGATGCGCGCGACCCCGTTTTCCTCACGCAATGCGCGCGCCTTCCCAAGCATGGAAACGACGACCCCGAGGTAAACGAAATCGCCTCCGCCCTTTCAAAGCGCATCTACGGCGAATTTGAAAAGCATTCCTGCACGCCCGGCGGCAGGTATTTCGCAGTATCAAATCAGTTTACCACATACGAAATCGCCGGCTTTGGCGTGAACGCCACCCCGGACGGACGCGACAAGGGCGCGCCCCTGTGCGACTCCTGCGGCGCGGTCTACGGCCGCGACAAAGAAGGCCCGACGGCGATGCTTTCAAGCGTAGCAAACCTGAACCTTCACAAGGTTCTGGGAACCCCCGTCACCAACATACGGATTTCGAGGAAAAACCTTCCCACCCTCCTAAAGCCTCTGGTCAAGGGCTTCTTCGAAATGGGCGGCATGCAATTGCAGGTCACAAGCGCCTCCAAGGAAGAGCTTCTGGACGCCCTTAAATACCCCGAAAAACACGAACACCTGATTGTCAGAATCGGCGGCTTCGCCGAATACTTCAACCGCCTGTCCCCCGCCCTCAAACAAACCGTCATCGAGCGAACGGAATACTGACAAGCATTTATCAAATCCGCCTTAAAACAGTAAATGCTGCTGTTTTAAGGCGGATTTTTTCTGCTCGATTTTTCGCCGCGCGTTTTTGCTTATCGCCTTTCGGAATCGGAATTCAAAATCATCATCCGGGCGTGATATACTCTTCTTATCTAAAAAGAAGGGAGCGTATGCTATGAAATTTGATCATGTTTTTTCCGGAAAAAAGCCCGTAATCGGCATGCTTCATCTATTGGGCGATGCGAAGATGAGCGCGCTTGAAAGAGCCAAAAAGGAAATTGAAATCTACTTGGCGGAGGGCGTGGACGCTTTCCTCGTGGAGAACTACTTTGGCTCGGCATACGACTGCAAGACGGTGCTTAAGTGGCTTTATGACAATATGCCCGATGCGCTTTACGGCGTAAATATTCTGGGCGACACGCAGACCGCGTTTACGCTTGCAGCTCAGTATAAAGCAAAGTTTATCCAAATCGATTCCGTGTGCGGCCATCTGCGTCCGAAGGAAGACGAGGCTTACGCGAAGGCGCTGAATACCCTCCGCGCTCAAACGGATGTATGCGTGCTAGGCGGAGTAAGATTCAAATATCAGCCCGTGCGCTCCGGAAGAACGCTTGAAGAGGATTTAAAACTCGGTATGAATCGCTGCGACTGCGTGGTTGTAACCGGCGCAGGCACGGGCATGGAGACGCCGGAGGATAAGATTCTCTCTTTCCGCGAAACGCTTCCAGACTTTCCCATCATCACCGGCGCAGGCGTGACCCGTGAAACGGTCAGACGCACGATGACGATTTCCGACGGCGTGATTGTCGGAAGCTATTTTAAGGACGGACACCGCGATTTCGGCGAGCTGAATCCCGGTTTCGTTCGCGCTTTCATGAAGGAAGCGTCCAGGTAATTTCCCCGCGCTTATATGCTCCGTGAACACAATAAATCCTATCCTTTATACGCTTGAACGCTTTACATCCCGTATGATACAATAACGGTATATCAAAATACGGGAGGCGCGCACATTGCTTCATTATTTGATTCTTTTTGCTCTTCCTTTTGTCAGCATCATTCAGAGCATTGCGCAAAAGCAGTACAACCTGAAAAGCAAAAACCCGAACGCCGGGCTTTTTTCGGCGGTCACGTCTTTGATTGCGCTTTTCTTTTTTGTGATCACTTCGGGGTTCAAGCTTTCCTTTACTTTAAAGCTCATCCCCTATGCGCTGGTGTTCGGCGTATGCTATGCCTCCGCGTGGGTGGGCACGCTCGAGGCCGTCCGCCACGGCACGATCACGCTGACCAACATGATCATTTCCTGTTCGCTCGTCATTCCGACCGCTTACGGCATCATCCGCGGCGAAACCGTGACGGCGGTCACCGTCGTCGGCATGGCGCTTCTGTTCGGCTCCATCGCGCTTGTGAACCTGAAATTCGATCAGAAAAACGCCTTCTCTGTAAAATGGTTTATTTGGGTCATGATTGCGTTTTTCGGAAACGGCCTTTGCTCCGCCTCTCAAAACATGCACAAAATTCACCTGGGCGACAGCTACGGCCACGAATTCATGATTATCGCGCTGATCTGCGCGACGATTCTTCTGTTTGCTTACGTGCTTTTGACTTCCAAAAACCTGAAAGCGGAAATACGCGTATGTCTTCCCTACACGCTTTTAAACGGAACGACAAACGCGTGCTTAAATCTCCTCATGCTGGTGATCATCGGAAATCTTCCGAATATCGTCCTCTACCCTACCTTTTCCGCGCTTTCGATGCTCTTTTCCTTCCTTCTGGGCTTTATCGTCTACAAGGAGCGCTTCACCGTGTATCAGTACGTTGGATACGCCATGGGCGTTGCGTCGATTGTGCTTTTAAATCTGTAAGAAACGGGGCTGTTGCACAACAGCCCCAATTTTTTATTCTCTTTCCTTTTTATACCACTCCCGAAGAAGGCCTTCCGTTTTCTTTCCGACGACGGAAAAGCCCATTTCGGGCTGTCTCTCAGGAAGATAGGTGTACCAGTCCCACCAGAAAAAGCCCGCAAACCATTTTTCATCCCACATGGCCTTCATGCAGCTTTCGTAAAAATTGGACTGTTCGTCCTCATCATACGGAAATTCCCTGTGGCTGAAATCGTAGGGCATCTGCGCGCAGCCCTTTGCGCTTCTGCAGCCGATTTCCATAAAGATGATCTGCTTTCCGCCGTTGTCTTCGGAAAGCTTTTTGAGGCGCCCCTTCTGCTTTTCCCACTCGGACAGCATGTTTTCCATGCTGTCGCCCGGTATCTTTCCGACGCCGTAATAGGCGGATGTGCCGATATAATCGACCGCATCCCACCATTTCACGCCGAACTCCTTTCCGTGATTGGTGTTGTAAACGAGCGGGCCGTGGTAAATCTTTCTGACCTCCTCGATCGCATGTCTCCAGTGCGCCTCCTGCGGCTCGGTTCCGAGCATTTCACAGCCCACGCAAAACATTTCGCACTTCGTGTCCTGCGCGATTTCCGCATAGTGACACAAAAACGCGGTGTAGCAGTCGAACCACTCCTGCCAGTAATCCTTTTTGCCGGTTTCGCGCTCCGGGAATGCAATGTGCGCGCGCCAAACGCCGTCCATGCAGTTGATCATCGGCTTCATACACACCTTAAGTCCCTGCCCGTGAAGCCTGTTCACCGCGACATACACATCCTTGTCCGTCACGGTATAGCGGTAATCGGGGCGAATGATCGTGGAGGAAAACGAATCCTGGTGAATGACGAACGCAAGCGCCGCCCAGTCGCCGCCGAGCTGAGACAGTCTTTCCATAGAAAGCGCGGCCTCGCCCGTTTGGTACATACCCTTTCTCCCGTCAAAGCCGTAGGTAAAACCCTTGATAAACATATCCGTTCCTTCCCGCTCGAAAACGCATTCAAAGCATTTATTTTCTTATATCATTGTAGCAGATTTAAGCGAAAAATCAAGACGAAAACATTTGATATAATCTTATATGAATCTTTCGAAAAGATGGATTGCCAACGGCGTAAATGTGTGGTAAAATAGGCATCTGCTTTGAAGGCAGGTGCGTACACGCGCACATCATCCCGCAGAAACGCTGCGAAAAAGGAAAGGGAACACCCATGAAAAAGGTCATCTGCAAAGTGGAATACGATACCGAGGCTTCCGAGTTTATCGACAAGCGCACTTTCGGCGAGTACGGCGATCCCGCCGGCTACGAAGAGTGCCTGTTCAAGACCGAAGGCGGCAAATTCTTCCTCTACACCCACGGCGGCGCCGAGTCGAAGTACGCCGAGGAAGGCATCAAGCGCATGTCCAAGGCAAACGCCGAAGCCTGGCTGAGCGAAGGAAAATAATCGTTTCCGATGATTGAAAGTCTGCGTTTTTTGAAAGCGCAGGCTTTCTTTTTATTGACAGAAACGGAAAACACGCGCATTTCCATCGGAAATCCGATCCGGAATAAGAGATAAAAGCAGGAGCTGCACAAGCAAACGTACAGCTCCCGTTTCATGAATCAATCTTTTTGCCTTTTCCCGACCTCACGCAAAATCTTCTCCGCCGGTGCGGGAATGCGGCCCAAATAATCGGGGCCGACGTTCAGAAGATAATTGATGCCGCGCGCGTTCAAATGATTTTTGATTTTGATAACGGTTTCCGCGTCCTTCCAGTTGTTGTCAAAGGATTTATATCCCCACGTGTCGTTGAGCGTCGCGGGCGTTTCAAAGAGCATTTCTCCCTTGTCGTCCTCGGGAATCTCGTTGTCGCCGGCGGAGGTATAATCGCCTCTGCCGTTTCCGATTCTGGAATTGACGAGGCAGTCCGGCTGATATTTTTTCACCATCTCATACAATTCATCCGACTGCGCGGGCGTTATCACCCCCGGCGTATCGAACCAAATCAGACAGATATCGCCGTATTTCGTCAAAATTTCCTTGACCTGCGGCTTGATCTTATTTTCAAAGCACTCCGAAAAATCCTTATGTGCATCGTCCGGAAAATCCCAGTTGTTCGTCCAGTAGGCTTTGCCGCCGCACCACGTTTTTCCCATATTATAGCCGCCGCCGTTTTTCTCGCTCCAGTCAATCTCCTGCGAGTAGTAAAGACCGAGCTTGATATCGTGCTTTCTGCACGCGTCCGAAAGCTCCTTTAAAACATCCCGCTTAAACGGCGTCGCATCCACGATGTTAAAGGAAGAAACCTCGCTTTTATACATGCAGAAGCCTTCGTGGTGCTTGGCTGTAAACACAATGTATTTCATGCCCGCGTCCTTGGCAAGCTTCACCCACTCCTCCGCGTCAAAGAGGATGGGATTGAATACCTTTGAAAGCTCATGATATTCCGCGTTCGGAATTCTGAAATACTGCTGACACCACTCGCCGATGTCCTCCATTCTTTCGCCCTTCCATTCGCCCGCAGGCAGCGAATAAAGCCCCCAATGGATCATCAGGCCAAACTGCGCCTGTTTGAACCATTGTTTATTTGTCATGCCTTCGCCTCCTTATTTCTCAATCTCGTCCTTCAGCCAATTTGCGATCCCCGGAGCGGCGGCAAAGATATGCCCTGTTTCAAAACAGCTTTTATCCTCATACCAGCCGCCCGTAACCGCACCGGCCTCTTTGGCGATTAAAACGCCCGCCGCAATGTCGTACAAAAGCAGATTCAGCTCTATAAACGCGTCGTATCTTCCGCAGGCGACGCAGCAAAGATCGTAGGCGGCGGAGCCCAAGCGGCGCATGTCGTTGATTTTTTGAGACAAACGCGGAATAAGCTCAAACATGCGCTTGGCGTGCTTTGCGCTTCTGTGGGCAAAGGACATGCCGAGCACAATCAAATTGGGATCGGAAATATCGCTTGCCCGGATGGGCTTATCATTTAAGTATGCGCCGCCGCCCGAATATGCGGAAAACATTTCATCCGTAACCGGCGCATAAATGGCCGCCGCAACGGGCTCGCCGTTTCGCATATAGGCAATTGAGATCGTGTAGGGATGCAGGCTATGGATAAAATTGGTGGTTCCGTCAATGGGATCAACCACCCACATGCCCGGCTTGTCCGCGCCCGAAATTCCGCCCTCTTCTCCGTAAAACCCGTCCTCCGGGCAGGCGTCCAGAAGAATTTTCCGAATCAGATTTTCGCTGGCGCGGTCGGCATCGGTCACATAGTCGTTTTTCGCTTTTTTATCCACGTGAATTTCTTCGTATTGAAGGAGCATCCGCCCTGCCTCACGCGCCGCGCGCCCGGCAAGCTCCATACGCTGTCTGTTTGTCATGGTTCTCCCTCTTTATCCTTTCTTCTCGTCGATATAGCGTTCCACACGCAAACGCAGGCGGTATTTTTCACGCAGCGCGGCGATTTTCTTCATCATCTCGGATTTGTGGTGGATATGAAGGGCTTCTTCGTCCTTCCATCGATCGATCAGAAGCACGGTTTCCGGGTCATCCATCGGAAAAAAGTATTCGTATCGCTCGTTGCCTTCCTCGTTTCGGACTTCGTCCACGACGCCGCTTTTCACCATTTCCTCGGCAAACGCGCGGGCGTTTCCGTTTTCGCCGGTGTAGTAAAGGTTGACAGTAATGCTCATACCATCATCTCCCGATTTTTTTATGATAATGATACCACAGAAACCCGGAAATGACAAATGCCGCTTTACATTTACACGCGTTTCAAGTATACTTTTTATAGACGAAAGAAAGGGGTGCAAACGTATGAAAGTACCCGTAAGCCTCATTATCGATGATCCCGCGCCGATTATTTCCGTGTATTACGAGCATGCCGGAACCGCTTTTACCCGTGACGGTCGTCCGCTCGTTCCCACGTATTCCAACGAACTTTTATTCAGGTTCTGCGATATCGTTGAAAAGCGCGGCATCAAGGGAAAATATTCCGTCATACCCATGCCCGGAAATAAGGGCGACATCATAAACGGCCTGGAGGGCGTGGAGAAAAAGGATCTGGACGAATGGCTGAATGCCGTAAAAACGCGCCTTGCGCCGCGCTTCACCATCGGCCCCGAGATGCTCACGCACCACAAGGCAATCGATCTTGAAACCGGAAAAGCCCTTTCCGTGAACGAGCGCGATTTCGCCGCCACGCAAACCCGCGAAACCCTCACGCCCTACATCGAAAAAGCCGTTTCCCTTTTGAATCAGGCAGGGTTTGACGCCTTCGGCGTCACTTCGCCTTGGGATTTCGGCATCGAAGTTGAAAAAGATTATCAGGCGGCCATTTCCGAAGCCGTATATAACGCGACCGGCAGGAAAAATTCGTGGCTGTTTTTGCGCGGCCTTCGGAATACTCCAAACGCCAAGCCATGGATCGGGCATAAGGAGGACGGGCGCACGCTTGTATGCATTCCCGCAACCACTAACGACCACATCTGGCAGACGATCGACACGCCCGAAACGTCGGAGGAATATGTACAGTCCGTTGCGGATGAAATCATTACAAAGGACGGAAAAGACGGCGAAGCCGTGCGCGTGCTCGAAACAGGCGGATATCCCATATTGATCGCCCATTGGCAGAGCCTCATGTCCAACGGCCTTGGAACGGGACTTCGGATTCTTGACGAGGTCGCCCGCCGCATAAACGAAAATCTGTCGGACAGGGTTGAATGGAAGTCGTTTAAGGAAATCATGGAAATGGTGCTCGCAAACCCCGAGAATTATCAGACGCCCGATCTCGATCCGAAGGATAGCGGCATATAAAAAGAAAGAAGGAAGCAAAATGCTGTTGCAAACCATTATCGACCTTGAAAAACAATTTTCCGTCACCTGCGGCTGCGCCCTGTATGACGCGGACACAGACGAATGCCTCGTAAGCTACAAAGAAGACCTCGTTTTCAAAAGCGCCAGCCTCATCAAAACGCCCATCATGCTGTGCATGTTGGAAGATGTTGAGGCCGGAAAGCTTTCTTTGGACACCAGAATTCACATGGAAGAGAGGCAGTGCGTGGGCGATGAAGCGCCCGTTGTCAAGGACGGATACGACGTTCCTCTGTCCGTTCTTCTCGAATACATGATCACGGAAAGCAACAACTCCGCAACCAACTGCCTAATTGATTTTCTCGGCATGGACAAGGTGAACGCGTTTTCAAAGAAAATCGGCCTTGAAAACACCTTGCTTCGCCGACACATGCTGGACTATGAATCCGCGCGGCAGGGACGCGAAAACAAAACCAGCGCCGGGGATATGAAGCTTTTGTATGAAATGCTGTATAAAACGAAAACCCTCACGCCCTTCATGTGCGAAACCGCCGTCCCGATTCTCCTTCGCCAGAAGGACAAGGAGCTTCTGATGGATTCCAACCCCGCGCAGAAGGCCGCGCATAAAACGGGCGGCCTTTCCGACATCGCGCACGACGCGGGCATTCTCTACGGTGAAAATAGAAACCTTATTTTCGCCGTCCTCGTAACCGCTCCCGATATGGACGCATGCATTCAGTTCCTGCAGGCGGTAAGCCCCCACGTAATGGCGATTTTATGAAAACAAGCGGCTGCCCCGTGAAATAGCATTGTATCTTAAAACCATTAAAGCAGAACCAAAAACCCGCCCCCTACAAAAGAAATCCGACGATTTCTCACCGTAGGGGGCGGGCTTTATGTCCCGTATTTTGTTTTTGGATTCGCTTTCAAATCCGAGGAATAATGATATTATTAATACAGCCCTATCGCTTTTTTACGCGTTTTCCCTGCGTTTTTTAAGGAAATACTTCGTCACATAAATCACATTGAACGAAACCGCCAGCGCCTGACAGATGAGGCCGATCCACGAAAAATAGATGAAATTGTAGATAAACCACAATATGCCGACCGGGATAAACAGGATTTTGATCTCAATTTCTCTGTCGCTCCACATGGCAAGGAACAAAAGGAAATTGCCCGCCATCTGAATAAGCGTAGGATACCCCGCCCATGTGAAAATCTCAATCACAAGAAACGCAGCGTTGAACAATACGGGAATCCACAAACCCTTAAACAGCTTGTTTTTCCCCTTAAACGAGCATGCGACCACCATAAACGCGGTAAACATGCTGCAGAACGCGCCGGTGTACGCGCCCAGCATCAGATAGTGAACGCCCCAGAGGCTGTTGATAAAAATGTTGCAGATCATGATGGTTCTTCGGCTGACCGTCATAAGCGTGTAGGTCAGAAGAATCGCCGTCGCGCAAAAGCCGATCGCCTGCGCAAGATAATACATATCTCATCATCCCCAATGCATTTCAATAAACCAAGGGGCATTTTACCACAAACCCAGCTGTTCGTAAAGCAAGAAACGATTATGAATTTTCAGCGGCCGTCAGTTGGGAAGAATCGGCACTTCCTCATCTACAGGGAAGGATAGGCTAATCACCCGGTCCGGCTCCGCGATAAAGCGCTGACCGGACTTTTCATAAAGCCCAATCTGCACATAGATTTCATGAACATGCGTAATGTTGAGTTCATCATAAATTTCTCTGCCGAAAAGCCAGCTATTGTAGCCCGCAGTATACAGACTCATTCCGTTTGGGAATTCTACCGACGCACCGTTTGAGGCAGGATCAACTTTGATTCCGTTTATACCAAAGCCAATCACCGCAAAATGCCAGTCCTGCCCCGACTGGTTCGTCACAATCAATCCGTAATCACGCCATTGATTGAATCCAACCCACGTAATCGCAAATCCATCCTGCTGATAAACCACTTCGCCGCTTTCAATAACGGCCATTTTCTGAACAATCCTGCTGTGCAGCTCATATAGCTCCTCATACGTAAGATCGTCAATATTTCCGATCTCCGAAAGCGCGGATAGGCTCATAAGCAATACACAGCACAAAGCAACGATTCTTTTAAGCATAAATCTCTTTCCTTTCTAACATCTCGCCTCAGAAGGCGATCCTTCCGTTGAGAATAAGACGAGCTTCATACAGATGCGCGTCGTTTGACATAGTAATGACACTCGGAATGACAACGCCGTCTTTCCCCTTAAACTCTATTGCCGTTATGCAGCTGTGGCTCAAATCAAACATCTGGCTGTATACGGGATAGGGAATGCCCAGAATGTGGCTGAAAAACGCGCTTCCAAAGCCTGCATGCGCAAAAAGGGCGATTCTCTCGTCGTTTTTCCTTTCCTCCGTATAGATTCCTTCGCGCTCGGTGCGCGCGTAGCCAAGGGAGGAAAGCCACCTGTCGCTTTCCCTTTGAATGCGCTCCATGCCCATTTGAAACGTGGTATTTTCAAACGCAGGATGCGTGTACCACCTCATGCCCAGATCCCGCACGTCGCTTTTGTAAAAAAGCTTCTGCGTTTCCGAATCGGAGCACGCCCACACGCGCCGACCGTCTTCACGAACCAGCGTCAGCTCGTTCCACGCGTGCGTTTCGCTGGCAAAATCCAGAATTTCAATCTCTTTACCGAGCATTTCGGCGGCAGGCTGCGCGGTCTGAATTGCCCGTTTCATGGGCGATGAAAAAATGCGGTCAAGCCCGCGCGCGCAAAGCCGTCTTCCGACAGCTTCTGCCTGGCGGAGCCCCAACGGCGTCAGCGAATCCGGGTTATAGCACGGGTCGCCATGGCGGACAAAAAACAGAATCATTCTTCGTTTCCCTCCCGAATCTCCATGGAATAAAAGCGGTTGATTTCCTCGCAGGCGTTAACGCCCACGTGGAAGGACGGGTACATGTTTTCGATATGCAATATCATCTTCCGCTCGTTTGCGCAAATCACAAGCTTGTTTTTGAGTATCTGAGCCGACAACGTGTGCTTTTTCATTTCTTCAAGCGAAAACTCCACGCATAAAAGGCAGTCCCATGTGACCTTTCCGTCTTTAAAATACATCCGCCACACGTTCACGCCGTTTTTATAGACCACAACCTCAAGATAATCACCGTAGCGCATTTTTCCGTTTTCATCCAGCGTCAGACTTTCGGCAATCGTAATCAGAGGCGCGCCGAAACGGTCAAACGAGCACACGGTCGTAATCTTCGTCCCCGGAAGGCATTTTTCCTTGGTGAGGAGTGTAATATTGTCAAAGCCCTGCTCCTGCAGAGGATTTTTTCGGTTCACAATGCAGTCGTCCTCTTGTTCAAATACGGGCGTTTCCGAAAAACGATAGGAATAGGCGTACGTAAGCCCCTCCATTGACCATTCTCCGCGGGCAAAATTGTATGTCATCTTATTTTTTCCTCCGAAACATATCTGCATTTATTATAGTAAATCACACAGAAAAATGCAATTGTGAAAGCGCAAGAATACAAAAATTCGGAACCGAAATACATCGGTTCCGCAATGATTTTATTGTTTTACAGCGCCTTGACCGCGCCCTCCGCTTTTTTGAGAAGCTCGCGGATTTTCAGATGCTGAGGGCACTTTTTCTCGCAGTATCCGCAGTTAACGCACGCCTCCGACGTCGCGCCGGGCTCTTTTTCGTTGTTCACATAGCCGTTAAAGGTGTTTTTCGCAAGCTCGTTCAAGCCGTATACATTGTGATAGGTATACGCCTCAAAGATTTTCGGAATATTAATTCCTTTGGGGCAGGGCTGGCAATAGCCGCAGCCTGTGCAGTAGAGCTCGGAGAATTTTTTGAGATTTTCCATGCTCTCGCCCGCTTCGCGCCACTTATCCTCGGTCATCGGGGTTTCAAGGGCGGCGACCAAAGCGTTCTTTTCGACCATTTCTGCGCTCTGCATGCCGGAAAGCGCGCAGCACACGCCGGGATTTCCCAGAACAAAGCGAAGCGCGAGCTCGTAGGTATTTAAGTTTCCGCTGCCAAGCTTCTTTGAAAGCTCCGTAGGATACGCAAGCCGTCCGCCGCCGACCGGGCCCATAATGACAACGCCCAAGCCCTTTTCCTTGGCATAGGCAATCATTTCCTCGTTGGCTCTGTCCAGGAGGTTATACTGAACCAGCATCGACTCCATCGCCCAGCCGTTGTCGATGATGTGCTTAAGCGCCTCGGGAGAATCGTGGAAGGAGAAGGAAATGTGGCGGATCTTTCCGGCCTTTTTAAGTTCCAGCGCCTTTTCCATAAGCTTTAAGGGAACGATTTTTTCGTCAAACACCTTTTTATTGATCGACCAGAAGTGGTAGAAATCCACATAATCGGTGCCGAGCCTTTCAAGGCTGATATCGAGCGTTTTCTCAAAATCCTCGGCGCTGTTTACCAGCTCCATCGGGCACTTGGTGGAAATATACACCTTGTCGCGTACGGGCTTAAGCGCTTTTCCGACAGCGGCTTCGCTGTTTGAATGGCAGTAGTAAAACGCGGTGTCGAAATAGTTTACGCCGAGCTCATAGGCCTTCATAAGCATTTTGTCGGTCTTTTCCTGATCAACCGCCCAGCTGCCGTCCTCCATCTGGATTTCGGGCAGGCGCATGCAGCCGAAGCCCAGGCAGGAAATCTCCACGCCGGTATTGCCGAATTTGCGGTATTGCATATTGAATAATCTCCTTTTCCACATCATTATTTGTGATTATAGCATAAACAGTCTTTATTCACAAGCCGATTCCGTCCATGAATAACCGTAATATGTTTATTAATTGGATGCGCAAAAACCCTTTAAATCGCTTGACAATCCTCGCGCCTTTTCATACAATGAAACCAGAAATACGCGGAGGTGAAAACATGATCCATTATCCTGAGGCAGGCGGCGCTGCCGATCCGTCCGTGCGTGAATTTCTCAAGCGAATGCAGCAGGCGGGCATCAATTTTCATTCGATCCTGATGCTTCGCGGGAACGACGTGTTCTTTGAAAAATACATTCATCCCTTCCATAAAGACATGCCCCACCGCATGTATTCGGTGACAAAGTCCTTTGTAGCCATTGCCGTGGGGTGCTTGTTGGACGAGGGGAAAATCTCCCTTGACGATCCGATCATTCAATATTTTGAAGACAAGCTGCCAAAAACCGTTTCCCCGTTTCTCAAAAAGCAGACCATCCGCGATATGCTGATGATGGCCACCTGCTTTTCGGGCTCAAACTGGTTCCTTCCCGAGGTTACGGACCGCACGCGCTTTTATTTTGCAGAAACGCCCAACCGCCCGTCGGGAACCCTTTTCAGCTACGATTCCACAGGCTCCTACGTGCTGGGCGTGCTGGTTGAGCGCGTGAGCGGCATGAGCCTTTTAGATTACCTTAAAATCAAGATTCTGAACCGCATCGGCGGCTTTGAAAACGCCCAAATTCTGAAAACCAACGATGGAACGCCTTGGGGCGATTCCGCCATGGTATGCACCTCCCGCGCGCTTATGAATTTTGCCAGATTCGTCATGAATCTGGGTACGTGGGAAGGCGAGCGGCTTTTGAGCGAAGAATTCTTACGCGAAGCTACAAGCCTTCAGATTACCACCAATCTGGAAGGCGCAATCGGCTATAATCAGCACGGCTACGGCTATCAGATCTGGATGAACGAGCGCGGCTTCTCCTTCCACGGAATGGGCGGTCAATTCGCCATCTGCGTGCCCGATGAGGATTTCATTTTCGTCTGCACCGGCGACAATCAGTATAATGCGCTCTCTGCAAACACCATCTTCCGCGGCGTATTCGACTGCCTGCTTCCCCAAAGGGAAGAGCCTTTCCATGAAGATACGGATTTAAGCGTGGCAATGGGCGAAACAGACAGTGAATTTGCCCAAAAAATATCCGGAAAAACCTTTGTTCTAAACGAAAATCCCATGGGCGTCAAATGGTTCCGCCTCGATTTCAGTAAAGACGCGTGCGCCTTCGTCTACGAAAACGCGCAGGGCGTAAAAATGCTTCCCTTCGGCATGAAAAAAAACGTCTTTGGAAAATTCCCCCAGTTCGGCTATTCCGACGACAGGGGAAACGCTCACGAAATCACGGATTTTACGTATGACTGCGCCGCCTCCGCAGGCTGGATTGAAAATAAAAAAATCCAGCTGCGCGTACAGATCATCGACCGCTATTTTGGTTCTCTCGTCGCTACCTTCGGCTTTAAGGACGAAAACACCGTAGCCGTCAGAATGATCAAGCACGCCGAGGATTTCCTAAACGAATACAACGGATGGATGGCAGGAAAAAGCAGTTCTTTGGCGTAAAAAAAGCTCCGTTTCCCACCAAAAGCGCTTGCGCCCGGGAAACGGAGCATTTTTTTATTATTCGTCCGACATTCTTTTCAAAAGCTTTTTGTATTCCGCGTCGTACTTGGCGAACTTTTTCTTTCTGATCAGCAGAAGAAGAATCGGGCATCCGACGACGCCTGCAAGCATCAGAATCATCGGAATGGTCACGGATTTGGGAAACGCCGACATCGCTGCTATTCCGATTAAACCGCCCAGGATGATTCCATACAGCGGATGCGTCAAAGTGCCGACGCGTTTGCTTTTTTCCGTCAGTTTCTCAGATTTGGGATAATTCACATACTTAAAATGAAGGCGCATATCTTTTTCCCCTTTTCTTATGTACTCTCACGCTTCATTATAATAAAGCAAGAGCTGTATGTCAAGCCATTCGGAAGCGCCTTTATCCTTTTTCCGTCTGTTTCCGCTTAAGAAGCGTGTTGACCCTCTTGGTCCTTTTTTTGATCACCCAATAAATGATCGCCCAGATGGCAAAATAGCCCACAATAAAAATTGCAGTAAACACCAAAACAGGAACGCTTCCCAATTTCAGCCAGCCGTTGACCAGATACGCAGCCAGATAGCTTGCATACAAAACGCCGCCGTGAATCAAAACCGCCGCCATCAACGGAAGCCTTTCAATCTGATATACGGCGTTCATGCCGCCCGCGATAAAGGCGAGCGCGCTCAGCGAGACAATCCCGATAACCACTTGCGAAACCGTCAGCATATCCATAGCGCCCGCGCGCTCTAAAATGAGATATAATACCGCAAGCACCATCGGCCCAAAGCCGCATGCGACCAAACCGCGCCGAACAAATTCAAACGCAAACCTTTTCATTTTCCCTCATACCTCCTTCTGATTTCCGCAAAACAGCGGCGGGACACATAATCCCTGTGTCCGCATTTGAAAACCGCGTCCACGCCGCCCGAAAACACTGCGTCAAAGCGCGAAATCGCGTGCTCGTTGGCGAGGGTGGATTTGTTAATGCGGATAAAATAGGAAGGAAGCGCCTCCTCAAGGTCGCGAAGCCTTTCCTGCAGGCGATAGCGATTGCCTTTCGCGTCGATGGCGATCACTTTTCTATCAAAAACGGTGACTAACTCGATTTCTCCGAATTCGAGCCTGCGCACTTCGTCCTCCGCATGGCCCATAATGAAACCCGGGCCTGAAAAGCTGCACACGAGATTTTCAATCGCCTGCGTGAGCGCCGAGGGCGCGTGCACAACCGCAATCACTTCTTCCTGCGCATTTTTGTCGATAACAAGCCGATATTTCATAGCAAAAATTTCCTTACTGTTTTTTCATTTGCCGAATAAAGAACATGGCTGCAAGCGCCAAAGCGCATACGCCGTACGCAATGATCGGCAGTATATGCGTTCCTGCAAGCGCGAACTCCCCCCGAACAAGCGCCTTTTCCATTTCTACTGCATGGATAAACGGGAGAAAACGCGCAATTTTCTCAAACGCACCGCCTACGAGCTTTAAATCAAACCACACGCCCGAAAGCCATGCGGAAAGATTCGTTAAAAGCGCGCCGCAAACGCCGCCCACCTGCTTAACGCCTAAAAGACTTCCGCACAATAATCCAAGCGCAATGTTGAAAAGCGCCATCGGAAGCATTCCGATTATAGCACAAATCACGTTTATGCTCAAATGAAGGCCCAGCGGAACCGCCGCCAGATAGCAAACGCCCGCCTGCATAAGACTGATGGGCAAAACAGGAAGCATATAGCCGATTATAAAATCCATTCCGGTAAGCGGCGTTGTATACAATCTTTGAAGGAGCGCGCTTTCGCGGTCTTTTGAAATCAACGTTGCGGAAAAAAGCGTCACAAACGAAAGCGAGAAAACGGCGACGCCCGGCGCAAGAGAATCAATTTCGAAAAGCGGCGCCGGAATATTGGCCTGAATCGCGCTTAAAAGAAAAAGGAGCGCCAAGGGAAAACCCAGCCCAAAGCCCAGATTGATGGGATCGCGCAGGATCTCTTTTGCGTTTCTTTTGGCAAAGGTCATCATTTTCATACATCCGCCTCCTTCACAATCGAAATAAACGCAGATTCAAAATCGTCCGCGCCCGACATTCGCATCATTTCCTCCGCCGCTCCCACCTTCAAAAGCTTTCCGCTTTTCATAATGCCGATCCGGTCCGCCAGCCGATAAGCTTCCTCCATATAATGCGTCGTTAAAATAATGGTGATTCTGCCCTTTAGGCTCTCAATCATGTCCCACAAATCCCGCCGCGCAATTACGTCCAGCCCAAGCGTCGGCTCGTCCATGAACAGAATTTCAGGCTCTGAAATCAGCGCCATTGCAATGCTCAGCCGCCGCATGACGCCGCCGGACAGCTTTGCGGCCTTCCTTTTAGAAACATCCTCCAGATGAAACTGCGCCGAAAGCGCCTTGATTTTTTCCTTCGTCTTTTCCTGCGAAAAACCGTAAATCCCGCACATGAGCGCAAGATTTTCTTCTGCCGTGAGATTCGGCGCAACCGCGGTTTCCTGCGGAGACACGCCGATTCTCCGCTTAACCTTGTCGCTTTCCTTCCTTACGGAAAATCCGCCGACAAGCGCATCTCCCTCGGTTGGAGATGTGAGGCAGGAAAGCATTTTGATTGCGGTCGTCTTGCCTGCGCCGTTTACGCCCAGAAGCGCAAACAGCTCTCCCTTTTCTATTTCCAGATTCATATGATCCACTGCCGTCACATCTTTATACCTTTTGACAAGCTCCGTCGTTTGAATTGCAGGCATGCTGAAACTCCCTCCGTTTTGTGTATGCATTTATCATAGCACAAAAATACGAGGAAAGGTGGAAATTTGTCTCATCGGTCGCCTAAGGCGTCTAATCGGTTATTCCGTCGGAGCGCGCTTGAAAGCTGCGTGAATCCGCCCGTTCTGCATTTTATGCATAATATACATTCAATACGCATAGGATCAAGGGCAGTGCATTTCGCCATTTTTATCGATTTATCAGACATTACAGCAGCATACGTAGTATATATGGATAAGCCGCCCTCTGAATTTCGAAAATTTTTTTGCTGAAAAACGTATAAATATACTTGACATACGAATGTTATTGCATTATAATACATCCCATCAGTCCAACCAACCCATTCATTATGAACATCGAAAGGAAGGTATACATTATGTCGCTCAAATCCAAATCCATTATTTCTCTTATTGTGGCTTTCATGATCTGTCTCTCCTCCTGCGCGATGGCCTGCACCGCGATTTACGTGGGCGGCGATCTCACTCAGGACGGCGCCACGCTTTTTGCCCGCAGCGAGGATCTCACCAACAGCTACAACAAACTCATGTATGTAAGCAAGGCGGGCGAATACAAGAAAGGCGAGCTCTACCAAGGCTGCTACGGCTACTTTTACACCTTCTCAAAGGACAGCTACTCCTTCACCACCATGACCGATGACAACTGGGAAGCCGTCGATAATGTCTGCCCCGACTGCGGCGGAAATCACAAGCACAATCCCTACGGCGCCGCCGGCACCAACGAAATGGGTCTGACCGTCACCGCCACCGAAACCCTGTACACCTCAAGTCCCGCCTACGACGTTGATCCTTTTGTGGACAGCGGCATTGAAGAAGCCGAAATCACAACCATTCTCTTAAGCGAATGCGCAACCGCCAAGGAAGCTGTCGATCTTCTTACTAAAATCTATGATGAATCCGGCTGCAACAACGGCTCCGGCATCTTCCTTGCCGACCACACCGAAGTATGGTACATCGAAAACGTAACGGGACATCAGTACATCGCCGTTAAACTGAACGGAAGCGTCGCATTCGTTCAGCCCAACCAGTCCGTCATCGCCCTTGTTGATCTGGACGATACCGAAAACGTAGTCGCTTCCAAGGATTTGATCGCCGTAGCCAAGGAGGCGGGCACCTACGTGGGCGATGAAGAAGCCAACACCATCAACTATGTTCTGTCCTACAACGCAGAGCAGACGCCCTCCAGCCGCATGCTCGACGGCCTCGATTATGTATACGGCAAGGAAATGGGCGAAGACGTAACCTTTGACGACTACACCATCTCAAACGTTGACGCATCCGGCGCAATTGTTCCCTTCTACTCCAATATCGTTCTTGATCATACCTACTCCGTAGCGGATATTATTGGCTATTACAAAATTCCCGGCATCGGCAAAACCGGCAACCTTGAAACCCATATCTTCCAGATTTACTCCGAGGACAGCCTGACCGACACCGTAGAATGGGTCGCCATGGACGACGGCGAATTCAATGCCTTCGTTCCCTACTACCCCATGCTGACGACCGACACCTACAAGGCGCTTAAGGTTTCCACCGCTGAAGCATCCTTCGCAACCGAGCAGCCGGAAAGCGGCGTATACTATGCCGCCACCGCCACTCAGCGGACGGCGGAAGGCCGCGTAAAGGTGGAAGGCTTCAAAGTTCTTCCCGAAAACTGGGCCGATTCCTACTACTGGACGTTCGACGCGCTGAGCAACCTGCTCACCTACGGCGACTACTCCGTCGCTGAAATTGCGAAGGTCAACTGCAAGATGAACGCCCTGCAGAACCACTGCTACGCCGCCTTTAATGAAATGCACGAGGCGGTAGCCAATGCCGAATCCAAAGAGGCGGCCCAGCAGATCGCAACCCAAATCAGCATGCAGACCGCCGAAAAGGTTCACACCGAGGTTGTCGCGCTGGTCAATGGTCTGATTCAGTAATCTCATAAAAAGATACAATATGAGGGGCCGCTGCAAAAGCTATTTCGCAGCGGTCCCTTCATCTGTATACGGCATCTGGCCGTATCTTACAATGATAATCTTCTTTATTCCCATTTCGCTTTTAAATGATTTTCTGCCATAAATACGTTCGTATCAGAAGCCCGTCATACAAAACAGCCTGTCAATGGGATTCGAGGAACGATTGCCGCCGACCATATAGATGCTGGCAGCCGTCTCGAAAAGCACATACACAGCGCCGTCTACCGTGACAAGGTTCTCAGAAGCCGGAGGCATGGTAAGCATTTCTTCCAGTTTGGAGGAGGTCAAAGACCACACAGGAACCTGCATGCCCTGAACCTCTGCGTAATCGGAAGGCTCTTCATTCAGAGGCGAGGCATATTTCAGCATCGCCGAAGCATTCTTTCGTCCGTAGGACTGACTCAGATAGATATTTCCGTCCTTAACGGTCATGCCCTGAATGCGGTTGGTGGTGGTGAGGATGTAATCCGGAACAGCCAGCGCTCCCACGCGCGAAGATTCCTTCAGTTCGCAGTCCTGCGTTTCGTCCAGCTCATAGCCGATCATCCACGCCTTGTGCTCGCCGTCCTCCGTCTGCATGTAGTGGCTTTCATCGGTGGGATAGCCGGAATACTGGAACTCGCCCACCCATAGAATTCCATCCGCATACGAGCAATAGGACGCGCGGGAGGGAATAGGAATGATCTCCTCAAAGGCGCACTCGCTGCTTTCGGGAAGCGAAAGGAATTTTTCAAGAGAAATACGCCACAAATATCCGCTGTTGGCAATAAAAATGTTCTTTTCGGTAACTGCAACGCCTCCGGCGTGACCGATGTAGGGGCTGCCGTCCTGATACTCAAGCATAACTTCCTTCACAAGCAGGCCGCTTTCCGCATCCACAGCCAAAATTGGGCTGTTATACTCCATTCCGCTGTAGCCGGAAAAGATAAACCAGTTTTTCTCCGGCAGATAGCTAACGCCCTGCGGCACAAAGTGCTCCTTGAGCCCCGGAATCAGAAAGGACATCTCGCCGGAATCATAGAAAGCGTCATATCTTGACATGGTTTTGGCGCTGTCGGTCACGGATTGCTGCGAATAAGTAAAGCCCTCGGCCAGCGCATATGCATTCAAAATGCACGCTGCAAGGATCAGTGAAAGCAGTTTTTTCATCATGATTCATTCCCTCGCTGTTTATTTGCCGCGCGAAACCTTGCAGTCCGCGCGTCGGATGCAAAGCATGTTTTCAATATATCACAAAAAAACGTTCGAATCAAGCTTCTGTCTATTCACAAACCAAGCAATGTTATTGACAAATTCCGGCGTCAAAGTTACAATAAATCGTAGATTAAGCGGCATTATCGCTGCAAACGATAAGGAGTGATCCGGCAATGAAACGAATTACCGTTATACTGGCACTGATTATGATCGCCGCCCTTGCAATGGCAGGCAATGCGTTGGCCGAGGAAGCGGCTTATGCGCCCTCCAAGCCCCTTCACGAGCTGAACATCATCAGCGAGGATAAAAACTTCTCAACCAGATCCGTCTCAGACGCATACGGCAACAAATACGACGGCCCTCACTTCAACCTGTGCAGCTACGGCAGGAGCAATGTCGACGGAGAATATATCACGCAGGCCGCTACCGAATTCTACGCAGACGGCCAGTATCGCTATCTGACCGGCACATTCTTTACCCGCGAAAAGCAGTCCGACAAATATACCATCGAGTTTATGGTCTACGCCGACGACGTGCTCGTATACTGCTCCGAGCCGATAAGCAGAAGGGCCAAGGCAATTGATTTCGCCGTTGATATCGGAAACGCAGACATAATCCGCATTGCAAGCCGCTCTTACGACTACACCTCCTCCGGCACCAATCCCGGCATCATTCTTGTAAACGCGCTGGTAACAAACGAATATGAGGGCGAGCTCACCGTCGGCGCCGAAATCGACCCGGACAAGGTGCCGCTTACCGATCTTCACGTGTTCGGCACCCACTCCGAAATGCTCACGAACCTGCGCGCCGGAAAGGTTGAGGATTCCTACGGAAACGAATACAAGGGCATTTATGCAGAGCTCGTCAGCTACGGAACCCCCAGCGGCAAGGAATTCGACACGCAAGCCTACACGGAGTTTGTCGCCGGCGGCGAATACCGCTATCTGTCCGGCACGATCTTTACAAGAGCCAAGCAGAACGAAAAATATCAGATTGAGTTCATGGTCTTCGCAGATGACGAGCTGGTTTACGCCTCCGGCATGATCGACCGCAGAACCGCGCCCATCGAATTCGTGGCGGAAATCGGCGAGTGCGACCTGATCCGCGTCATGAGCCGTTCCGTGAACTATACCTCCTCCGGCACCAATCCCGGAATCATTCTGGTAAATCCGATCGTCAGCACAATCGACCCCAGAGGAGAATGGGAAATGAACGAAAATCCCGAATAAGAAAGGAACAATATGCAATGAGCATCCGAATCGGCATCATCGGTTATGGCAATCTTGGCCGCGGTGTGGAATGCGCCGTCAGGCAAAATCCCGATATGGAACTGAAGGCGGTATTCACCCGCAGAAACCCCGAAACGGTAAAAATTCTGACCGCAGGCGCAGCCGTGCGCCATACGGACGATATTGACGCGTGGAAAAACGAAATAGACGTTATGATCCTGTGCGGCGGCAGCGCAACCGATCTGCCCGTTCAGACCCCGAAATATGCCGCCATGTTTAACGTCGTGGACAGCTTCGACACCCATGCGCGCATTCCTGAGCATTTCGCAAACGTGGACGCAGCCGCACAAGCCTCCGGCAAGGTGGGAATCATCTCGGTCGGTTGGGACCCGGGCATGTTCTCATTAAACCGCCTGTACGCAGGCGCCGTTCTGCCCTCCGGAAACGACTACACCTTCTGGGGCAAGGGCGTCAGTCAGGGTCATTCGGACGCCATCCGCCGCATTCCCGGCGTCAAAAACGCCAAGCAATACACCGTCCCCGTGGATGAAGCCCTCGCCTCGGTGCGCGCCGGCGAAAATCCTGCGCTGACCACGCGCGAAAAGCATACCCGCGAGTGCTACGTTGTGCTTGAGGACGGCGCAAACGCAGCCGAAATCGAAAATACCATCAAAACCATGCCCAACTACTTCGCCGATTACGACACCACCGTCCACTTTATTACGGAGGAAGAGCTGATCGCCAATCACAGCGGCATCCCGCACGGCGGCTTTGTCTTAAGAAGCGGCAAAACCGGCTGGGACGGCGAACACAGCGCCCTTATCGAATACAGCCTGAAGCTGGATTCCAACCCCGAATTCACCTCCAGCGTCATTGCAGCCTACGCCCGCGCCGCCTACCGCCTGTCCAAGGAAGGCGAAAAGGGCTGCAAAACCGTGTTCGACATCGCGCCTAAATATCTGAGCCCCCTGTCAAACGAGGAAATGCGGGCAAAGCTTTTGTAATTTTCTAAAACGGCGTCTTATCAGAAAGAATTACATGACGAAAAGAGCCGGATGCAGTTCCGTTTGAATGCATCCGGCTCTTTTCATATTCTCACGATCGCTTCATAAACGAGGAATTACCGCGCGATAAAGTATTTCGCTATCTCAATAGCTGCAAGCTCATGTCCCGCCTTTGTCGGATGATTGACATGCGATAGATACTTAGCAAGATCCTCCGGCCGCGATACATGGCGCTCAAAGGCCAAAAAGCTGTCGGCAAGCCCGAGGTCATATCGATCCGCAAGCATGCGCACCTGCTCTGCATGCCGAACAAGCTCGCGCCAGTTTTCATTCTGCGCATAATAGGAATTATCCCATGTGGGCGTGCACAGAATCACCTTAATATTCTTGTCCAAAGCCTTTTCAATCATGCTCTCCCACGCAGTACAGGCAGCCTTTAAACCGATCGCACGATCGTTGAGGCTGTAATCGATGGTGAGCACATCCGGCCTGTGCGTAAGCACGTCCCTCTCAAAGCGCGCCTCTCCCGAAGCGGCGTTTTCCCCGCCAATCGCCGTCACAATCACATTCGTCACGGCAAATGGAAAACGCTCCTTAATCATTTGATGCGCAAGATGCGGATACGCGCAGAATGTGTTTACAAAAGGCGTGGCAAAATATCCTGCCGGAACACTGTGCCCATGGCACACAATATTCACGCATCGGTTGTTCGGCCAATGCGCAGACATCTCGTTGAGAATTGGATCAAGATAGCGCAAACCCTGTATCATCATCCTGCTCCTTCCGTTTACGGCACGCATACTGCCCGAAACTTCTATTCGGACTCGTCCTCCACCTCGACATAGCGGTTCTCTTTGCGCAGCCGCATAACATACTCCATTTTTTCCTCATGCTCCATCGTTTCCATTTTCTTGAGATCCTCGGGATAGAATTGAATCTTCACAAAACGAAAGCGCATGGCGCTCATTTCTTCATCGCGGTCTCGCTGTTTGGCATTTTCATCGGCGGTCTGAAATTCCGTCATGAGCCATTCTCCCCCTTATCAGACAAATTTTCCCTTCAGCTCTCATGAGCCCATCAGAAGTCTTGTAATCGTTCGCTTTACTCTCCCGCCAGATAACAATGCGCGTTCGTAAGCACACGCCTTGCGCCTTCATGATCGAAGCATTTAAGCGCCTCTTCATAGGGCAAAAGCAGAATTTGCCGGATTTCTCCCTGACGGGGCTCAAGGCAGTCGCGCCTGCATTCCGCCAGAAAATATACAACTTGCTTTCTTGTGCCGGGTTTTTCTCTCAAATCATATTCATCCGTTTCGCGAAAACCCTTAAGAAATACGGCGTCCAGCCCGATTTCCTCGAAAATTTCCCGGCGTGCAGTTTCTTCTTCCGTTTCGCTGCCCTCCATGTGCCCCTTAGGAAAGCTGTACGCACCCTCCAGCTCCTGCACAATTACATACAAAAGCTGATCGCCGCGCTTCGTGTACACGACCGCGCCGCACGATTTTTCAAAATTCGAATGCATTTTCTTTATCCCCATATCTCTTTTATATTCTTTCAGCCGCATTGCGCATTCTGTCTTTGGTTCTTGCTTCGGGATTCAATATATGCAAGCAGGAGAAAATCACAGTCGGCGTCCAGTCGCCGATGCGCGCAGCCTGCTCTTTACAGCGTGATTTCGCTCAGCGTTTTTCCTACGCTTCCTCTGATAACCATGGTCGCCTTGCCGTCCGCAGGCGTTGGGTCGCGGTTTATGAGGATCAGGTTCTTGCCTCTGAAATAATCTATAAACCCTGCAGCGGGGTAGACGGTCAGGCTGGTGCCTGCCACAATCAGAGTGTCGGCTTCCGAGATCACGCGAAGCGCGCCGCGCACCGTTGCATCGTCCAGACCTTCCTCGTATAGGACGACGTCCGGCTTGATCACGCCTCCGCATTCGCATTTGGGTACGCCATCGGCATTTTTGATGTGTTCGGGCCCGTAGAATTTTCCGCATTCCATGCAAAAGTTTCTGTGGATGCTTCCGTGCAGCTCGAAAACGCGGATGCTTCCGGCCTTCTGATGAAGCCCGTCGATGTTCTGGGTGACGATGCCGGTGAGCTTTCCCGCCATCTCAAGCTCAAAAAGCTTTTTATGCGCGTCGTTAGGTTCAGCCTCAAGCGGCAGCATTTTGTCTTTATAGAATTCGTAGAATTCAGCCGGGCGCAGTTCAAAAAACGTTCTCGACAATATGGTTTCGGGCGGATAGGCGTATGTTTGATTGTAAAGCCCGTCCACGCTTCTGAAATCGGGAATTCCCGATTCTGTGCTAACCCCCGCGCCCCCGAAAAATACGATGCGTTTTGATTTTTGAATGATGGAAGCCAGCTCGTTCATGAATCTGCATCCTCCCGTTAACGAATTATATGATAAAACAGTGAGATTTGATATGTACCCCCAATACTGGACACGCAGTATTGGGGGTATTTCTATGAAGTATAGTAATGAGTTTAAGAAAATGAGCGTGGAACTATATCGGCAAGGGAAATGGCCAGAGACGCCAGAGGATATAGATCAAAAGGAA
>JAFWZN010000113.1 GCA_017522345.1 Clostridia bacterium
ACGTTTAATTTTTTTGCTGAGCGCAGTGACTTTCTGATTCATGCGATCGTAAGTCTCGGCGTCTTCTTCTGTAAGGTTACCTTCCTCGTCTTCGTGTTCATCGAGAAAACTGCGCATTTCTTCCACAAGCCGCGCAAGTTCGTCGTGCAGTTCTTCCAATGTCATGATTTCATCCTCCTTAATTCGTTTTCTAAGAGTTCAAGCCGCCTGCGTTTGCTCACAGCTTTAACAAGATTTTTAACGCCTGATTTTTTCTTTTCGGCTTCGCGTTGTGCTCTGAACGCCGTCGACAAAGAATTTGTAACCGCTCGTTGCGAAAAAATTCGGGCGGGCTGAATGTCTTGAGCTTCATTTTCAGCCCCGATTATTTTGTCGGCGAATCCCAATTCAACGGCTTTTTTCGCGTTTAACCATGCCGCCGCCGACATTAATTCTGAAATTTGCTCTCGCGGCAAATGTGTCTTTGTCTCGTAAGCCGTGATTATGCCTTCCTTGATTTCTGCCAACATTTGAATCGCGGCGTTGAATTCGCCGACATTTCCGAATGCCTCGGTTTCCGGATCGTGCAAAAACATTTGTCCCAACGGCGAAATTTCCACAACGTCGCCCGCCATTGCCACAATCGACGCCGCACTTGCCGCCAAATTAATCTTTACCGTGACTTTTCCTTGATAACTTCGCAACATTTCATATATTTCTGTCGCCGCGAAAACGTCTCCGCCCGGTGAATTTATCCAAACAACAATGTCGCCGTCGCCTGAGTTTAATTCTTCGCGAAATTGATTCGGCGTAATTACGTCATCAAACCACGTAATGGAGCTGATTTCCGCATCAAGTCTTAAAGTTCGCTCGCCCGTCGTCTCGTCACGAATAAAATTCCAAAACTTAAACGGTCGTGCGGTATTTTCCACTGATTCTTTTTCCGGTGCCCCGTGTTCTTTAAACCACGTGTTTATTAATTTATGCCACTCGCCTTTATTGGGGCGGTTTTCGTCTTCGTTTAATCGCTGAAAACATTCTTCCTTGGTCGCCTCGATAAAGATTTCTTCCGTGTCCAAACCTTCAACTTCGCTTTTGAGCTTGTCGGTTATCCACAAGCAAGTAATGTACAAATTTTCAATGCTGGGGCGCGATTGAACTGCCTCAATTATCGTCTTGCGCAAGTCAATGACAAAGTTCGCCATTGGATGCCCGTCCGCCGATTGTCCTGTTTGATTTGTATACGCCATCAAAAGCTTGTCAAAATCCCAAATAAAATCATGTTCTCCTGCGTGTTCCTTGACGTAAGTTGACTTTCCGCTACATGGTGCGCCGTAAACTAATTTAACTTTCATTGCTCTCACCTCCCGCCGATAATTTTTGCGTTGAATCAATCGCCGCCGTCGTCACAACCACAATCACAATCTCCGCTGAAGTCACTGCTGTGACTGCCGCCGCAATGTCCGCCACTGCAACCAAACCACTCTTTGAAGATTTCATGCGGGATTTGATTAGCTCTGGTCTCATCGGCATTGTCGCTTGCAATTTTGTTTTTGCGATTTTTCTTATATCTCCGGTTGGCGCATTTGAACTTTTCAAGGTCGGATTTCGTCATTTTCATTGCCGCCTTTCTTCTGAGCATATGCTGCGCCCGCGTCTTTAAGTTTGGCAAGATTGCCATTGCACAAATGCAAGTTGCCGCCTTCGGCGTCGGTCAACGGATTCATGTCCTCAAGCTCCCTGACTTCGTTGACTGAAATTATTCCGTTTTGTATTGCCGTCGAAAATCCGCGCATCCTCGTTTCGTAGTCTCCGCGAAGTAAACCGTCGACGTTGAACTTGACGAAAAATTTCCCTCGTTCGCTCGGCAAAAGCAGTGATTTGTTCAATGCCTGTTCCCAACGCACGATCCACGGCGTCAACGTGTACATGACGAATTCAAGCGATAATTGGGTTACGTTGCTGAAAGTCGCCCGCTCAAGGTCTGCCAGCATGTGCGGCGGCACGCGGAATATCCTCGCGATTTCGGTCAACTGGAATTTTCGCGTGTCCAGAAACTGAGCGTCGTCGGGCGGGATTGAAATTGTTTCGTATTTAATCCCCTCTTCAAGTACCGCCGTCTTGCCGTGATTCACGCCGCTGAACGCCGACTGCCAACTGTCTCGTAACTTTTCGGGCTGTCTTATTGTGCCGGGGTGCATTAAAATTCCGCTCGGTCGTGCGTCGTTCTCGAAAAATTTCGCGCCGAATTCTTCACAAGCGATTGAAACGCCTATCGCGTTCCGTGCCATCGCTATCGGCGAAAATCCGATTACTCCGTTAAAGCCGAGCGCGGGAATGTGTAAAATGTCCCGTTTATGCAACTTAATTTGTCCCGTTTTCGTGACGTTCGGGTTCTCGCCCGCCATCATTGTGTACCAATAGACGATTTCGCCCGTGTCGTCTCGTTCGACAGTCATGCGGTTTGGCTGTAACGGGTAGATGCTCAAAATTCGTCCCGCGTGGTCGCGAACGATTTGAGCGTAGGCGTTGCCCCATAAAAGCAAATGCGCCATTGAACTTTCCCGAAAATTAAAGCTCGTCATTTCGGAATTCGGCGCGTCGTGCAAAAGATAATACAGCGGGTGATTCGGCACGCGTTCTTTGCCTCCGCCGTCTCGATAAGCGTAGACGTGCAAAGGCAAGCTCGCTATTGATTCGGCGAGTATCCTCACGCAAGCATAGACTGCCGAATTTTGCATTGCGCTGATTTCGTTGACGTTCTTGCCGCTGATACTTTTGCCAAATAAAAACGGAGCCGAATACTGATAAAAATCCGTCGGCTCCCGTGCGTGAAATAGTCCCTTTATCCAATCGAAAATTTTCATGTTCTTAACTCCGTCCATTGTCGCACAATTTCATAAAGCGCATTTCCAAAGTGATTCGTATTACCAAAAGTCTCTGTCGGTTCGCCGACTTGATTAATCGCTTGCCGAATCAACTTCGATTGTTCTTTGTGCAACAAACAACTTATCTGAAATTCTTCCCGCTCGGCGTTGGTCTTCGTCGTCAACGAAAAATCTTCGCCAAAATTGTCGGGGGAAATGTCGACGCCTTCAATCGCGCTCATGTCAAAGCCGAAACTTTTCATGTCAAAATCGGTCAAGGTCGCAAGTTCGGCATTTAAATCGTCGACTGCCCATGTCGCAAGTTCGCCCGTCTTGTTGTCGACGATCCGAAAAGCTTTGATTTGTTCTTCGCTCAAGTCGTCGGCAATAACGCACGGAACTTTTTCAAGCCCCAACTGCTGAGCCGCTTTAAATCTCGTGTGCCCGCAAATACGTCTTCGCCACGTCGCCCGCCGCCTTCGTGGCCGTGGCCGTGGCGTTCGCCGCCGCCGAGGCCGCCGCGGAGAAGCCCGCCACCATGCCGCCGATGCT
>JAFWZN010000114.1 GCA_017522345.1 Clostridia bacterium
ACCTTCGGTTTTTGGTCGTTTCCTTATCGCCGCCCGACAATTCCTGTCTGTGTTCTCCGTATAAAAGCACGCATCCCCTGCCGCCCGGGCCCGGATTTCATGAGCCAGCGCCGAATGTGTAAATGATAACTTCTTTCATATCTTTCCTCTTATTTGGGAAGCGCGCGCTGAACAAGGCGTGCGTTCTCCATCACTCGTTTAAAATAGCCCTCTGCGCCGTTTTGAGGCGTTCCCGAAGAAAGCGTGTCCATCAAAACCACCTCGTATCCCGCCGCTCTAAGCGCCTTTGTAAGCGCGTTTGGGGCTTGGCTTTCAATCAGCACGACCTCCGTGTTCGACGCTTCAAGCTGCTTCAGCATATCTGATAAAGACGCATCGTCCGGGTATTCGCCGCTTTCGCGGTCAATGCGCAAAACCACGTTCAGCCCAAGATCCTTTGCAGTATAAATAAGCCCCTCATGCGCAAGCGCAACCCGCCTATGGGAGTCGATATTCTGAGCAATTTCGTCTATCTCGCTTTTCAAGCCTTCAAAACGTTCGTATGCGCGCTTGAGGTTTTCGATATACCTTTCCTCGTAATCGGGATCGAGCGCAATCATGTTGGCCGCAATGGCTTCTGTGAGATGAAGTCCGCCCTCAACCGACAAAAAAAGCCACGGATTTGCGCCGTTTAAATGACTCTCGTCGTTTTCGGCAGCGCCTGACGAATCCAAAACCAGCGATGACGATGCGCTTATGACGCTCGGACCGTTTTGGCCCATATTCATAAGCGCGCTTTCGAACGTCTCCAAGCCGTTTCCGATTAATATCACCGCGTCCGCGTTTAAAAGGACATATTGATCCCAATCAGAAAGCGCGTATGACCGCATGCAGCCGTCCTGCGGCTGGATAAGCAAATGAAGATTCAAGCCCGGAATCTCATCGCCAATAATCAGCTCCGACAGCATATACGCGGGCAAAAAGGACGCGTATACGCTGTAGTTTTCTTCAATATCCTCATCCTTTACAACCGGCGCGCACCCTGACAGGATGAACGCCGGAATCATCAGAATCAGAAGGAAATAAGCTTTCTTTTTCATTCATGCTCCGTCTGTTTTTCTTTAGTGTGCCCCGTTTTCTTTAGGAAAACTGATACGATACGCAAATTTCCGCGCCGCGCACAAAGTCGCCGGGACGCATGGCGGGATTACGCCGCAAAAGCTCGGAAGAAGTGATTCCGAAAGCCGCTGCAATGGATGAAATCGTATCGCCCGGCTGAACGATGTATCTGCCGCTTCCAGAGCACGCGCACGCCTTCAAAGGATAAACATATCGTTGACCCGGCAAAAGCGCGTTCAAGACCAGCCTCGGGTTAAACTCGGCAAATTCCTGGAAGCTGATGCCGTATTTGTTCAGTATATCATAAAGCGTCTGTCCGCACTGCACCGTATCTGTGCCCGTGCATGCGCGCTCAGCGGCCCTTAAAGACGCACAATCCGGCACATCGTTAATAATCTGACAGTTGTCGCTGTCCGGCGGCGTCTGAGAGCCTGGAGATCGCTTTGGAACGCATATGTATTGTCCGATTGCAAGGCGCGTAGGCTCGACATAAGGATTTAATTCCATCAGGGTATTTACCGAAACGCCGTATTCCCTCGCAAGGTCCCAAAGCGTATCCCCCTGTTTGATTACATAAAGATCGGCGTTAGGGCAGGTCAATGCGCGCGTAGGAATGCAAATCTGGGTATCGGGACGAATGGTCGAAAAATTGATATCGGGGTTCACCTGAATCATTGCGCCGACGGTCGTCTGAAATGCAGTCGCAACCTTTACGAGCGTATCGCCCGCCTTCCATATATACCTGAGCGAGCCCTGCGGACAGCGGACGACAGCGTTTGTCTGTTCCATTTTTTCATTCCTCCTTCACATGCTTTCGTTCAATCCTATTCAGAAAGCAGGAAGCGGGTTCCTCAAAAACGGATTTTGTCGCCCTTTTTAAGAAGGTTCCAAAGGTTTAGGCCCATGATCGCCTCAACGTCCTTCTCAGCATATCCTCTCTTTAAAAGCGAATTTGCAATCGTATACATGCAGGCGGCGTCCTCCATCCCCTTGGGCTGAACTTCAATGCCGTCGAAATCGCTTCCAAGGCCAATGACGTGAATGCCGCCGCGTGCAGCAATATAGTCGATATGCCGGATTACGTCCTCCACGCTGGTATTCTCTCCGCCGTCTTTCAAGAAATGCGGATAGAAGTTAATGCCAATGTAGCCGTTTTTCTCAATGATCGCATCGATCTGATCATCGCTTAAATTTCTGTATGATCCACAAAGGGCTTTGCAGTTGGAATGGCTTGCAATCGGAGGAAGGCTCATATTTTCATAAACATCCCAGAATCCGCGTTCATTTAAGTGAGAAACATCCGCATAAATTCCGCGCGCGTCCATTTCCTTTAAAAGCGCAAGACCGAACGGTTTAAGGCCGGTTATCGCGTCGATTTTCGCAGGCGTGCCGATTTGATTTTCGTAATTCCATGTGAGGGCAATCATGCGAAGCCGCAGTTCGTCATCCAATTCATATAGGCGTTCGATTTTCCCTTCCAGTACCTCTCCGCCCTCAATTGAATACACGCCATACAGCGTCGTGGGCGGATTTTCCGGAAGCGAATCCGTAATAAAGGGAATATTCAGCGTTTTCGACGCCTCAATCATTCGCCTTGCGTTTTCATAAGGCGTGTCTTTAAATTGTCTCGCACCTGCAAAAAGCGCAAAGGTCTGCAAATTGACCTTTCCCTCCACAAGTTTTTCTTTGGAAGCCATAAATCCGTTTTCAGACCAGCCTTCAAACAGCATGGAATACAATGTATCGCAATGCGTATCCGCTATAAACATAATAAAACCCTCCTACAGATCCTTATTCTACCACGCTAAGGCCCGAGATTCAAGCTCATTTTATTCATCAGCACATAACTCACTATCTTTCAACAATCTTTACGTTTTTTAACAATATTTACTATTTACAAATCACTCCCGACCTGCTATAATAGTCTACGTTGCAAGGGCAAACCGAACAACATGGGGCATTAGCGCAGTTGGTAGCGCGTTTGAATGGCATTCAAAAGGTCAGGGGTTCGACTCCCCTATGCTCCATTAACTCTGGACTCTAACTTTGATACGAAGTTAGAGTCCAGTTTTTTATTTGAATCCATCTACTACGACTGGCTAATCCGGTTGATTGTGATACAACCGCTTTCACGCACCCGACTGAAAAACCACGGTGCAATCTGCACCCAACACCAACAAAAAAAGCAAAACGGCTGCTGCAGGTTTGATTTCTGCAGCAGCCGTTCTCTTTGGAAAAGACTGGTTTATTTTACTTCACACACACTATAAATTCCTTCGCCTTCGTAGTCTGCCGCCAGTACGTAATGACGGTACTGTACCAGATGGGCTTTGGGGTTATAGGTAATGATATGTTGTTCATCCGCCTTTTCGAGGATGGTGACGATGAAGTGATGCGCCACGTCGTCCTGATGCTCCGGAAGTTCGTCCGGCATCAGCAGCAGGACGCTGGGAAGGAGCATAGCTTCCGCCGCTTCGGGAGCCTGATACATCATTGTGTACAGCGTGGTGAAGATATCGAAGTTTTCTTCGTTTACCAGCTTATCCACGGCAATACACACGGTCAGAGAGGGAATCAGACCGGAGACATCCAGTTCCTGATTCTCCCAGCGCAGATGCACGGAGACTTCGTAGGCGATGCTTCCGTCTTCCAGTTCAGCAGGAACGATGCGGGTTTCCACATCGAATCTGGCAAATTCCGCTGCGCTCAGCGTGGCTTCTTCAACGGCGCTCCAATCCTGTTTGAGGATTTCGGGGGTGATTTCCTCGTCGGAGAGGATCATGCTCATCAGCTTTGCCAGGCTGCCTTCCAGCAGATCGACCATATCCATCTCTGCGCTGGCGTCGCCATTTTCGAAGATGACGTGTTCAACCTCCAGCTTTTCAGCCAGCTTCGCAAGCTGCGCCGCAGAGAGGATCAAGCTGCGCTGTTCCACATCTCCATCTTCGTTCGGGAAAGCGCATACCAGCACGCTGTTGCCGATGGCTTCATCCTCCACGATGGTGTTCAGCAGCTCATAGCTTTCGGGCTGATAATCCGCATTGAACACGATTGTGAGCAAGCCGTATGCATCGGCAGGGCTGCCAAGCAGTTCAGTCAGCTGTTCAACCGCTTCCCCGCCGGTAATGGGTTCCTCTGCGGGCGGCAGGATGATGAAAATGACTCTGCGGGAGCCGGTGAAGTTGGCCTTGCCGGTGATGGTAATCGTGGCCTTTCCGGGTTCGGTGTTGTTGGAATAGCTCAGGCTGTAATCCGTGCCATTCTTCAGCTTGATATCGCCGAACTTCACCGTGGGCTGCGGACGGATTTTGCTGCCGGTGTAGGTCTGATCACCCACGCTGGAAACCTTGATCTCATCGCCGGAAATATCACGCAGATGGATCGTCAGCGTGCCGACCAGCAGGTCAATCGCATAGTTGGCATTCTCACCCATGGTCACGATGTAGGCGTAATCGCCTGCATCCTCGCCTTCCCTGCGGCTGATGGTGTAATCCAGTGCATCGCCTTCCACCAGGTTGCTGATTGCAACGCTGATTTCCGGGTCTGCATCGCCGTA
>JAFWZN010000115.1 GCA_017522345.1 Clostridia bacterium
CGGAAAGGGGAAGCGTTTTCAGTCGCTGCGCTTTGTGAAAACGCGCGATTTTGCCGTACATGCCGCCAAAATCGATTGAAAATGGAGAGGGAGTGCGCTCCCTCTCCATGCCTCACCCAGAGGTTTGTTGATGGTCTGAGCCTTTGCACATGCAAAGGCCCGGTACATAGGGGAGAGGAGGGATTTACAGGATTTCGATTTTTCTGGGTTCTTTCTTTTCCGGCTGGATCTTCGGAAGGTCGAGCGTGAGAACGCCGTTTTCGTAGCGCGCCGTGATCAGGCCTTCTTCGATGTTTTCCACGTTGAAGCTTCTTTTTACGCTTCCGCTTCTGCGCTCGCTGATGATATATCCGTTTTCGTCGTTTTTCTTGTTTTCGTTCCACTCGGCGCCGATGGTCAGAACGCCGTCGTTTACATCCACGACGATGCTGTCGCGGGTGACGCCCGGAAGCTCCGCCTCAAGCACGAACTTTTCGCCTTCATCCTTTACATCCACGCGGAAGGATGCTGCGGGAGAAGAAGCGAAAAAGGGGCGCATGAAGTCTTCAAAAAAGCGGGTTTCGGGGAAAAGGGAAGGGGTGCGCGTGCGATAGGAAATCATGTTGGACATATTTGTCTCCTCCTTTTATATCGGCTCGGTCTTGCTTTTATTTCATTTGCTTGTTCCTTTGAACAGTTTGAATTATATTCCAAAGGTCAAAGAAAGTCAAGGTCAAAGAAAGACAAATTACATATAATTTACATAAGCGCACCGAGCAATCTTTATTATGCGCAAATTTTCGTCTGGAATACTTGCGAAAGACAAATTTGTGGCGTATGATAATAGATACAAAGAAATACGGAGGATTTTATGACGGATCGGCTGTATTATGATAATGCGTATTTGACGGAATTTGACGCAACTGTTCTGGAAGCGAAGGAGGAAAACGGCGAAATATTCGTTCGCCTTGACAGAAGCGCATTTTATCCCACCAGCGGCGGACAGCCGTTTGACACGGGAAAACTGAACGGCGCAAACGTATTGGATGTTTTCGTAGATCAGGACGGCGAGGTCTGGCACAAGACGGATGCGGCTTTTTCTGAAGGCGAAGCCGTTCACGGAAAAATCGACTGGGACAGGCGCTTTGATCACATGCAGCAGCATGCGGGCGAGCATATGCTGGCAAACGCTGCATATCGTCTTTTGGGCGGTCATACCATTGGTCTTCATCTTGGAAAGGATTCTTCGACCATAGATATGGATCTTCCGGGCGGAAGAACGCATATCACGCTGGATGAAATCCACGCGCTTGAAGACGATGTAAACAAAAACATCCAGAAAAACGCGCCCATTAAGTGCTGGTTTCCGACTTGCGAGGAGCTTGAAAAGCTGCCGCTTCGAAAGCCTCCGACGGTCAAGGAGCATGTGAGAATCGTTCAGATCGGCGATTACGAATTCTGCGCCTGCGGCGGCACGCATCCCAGCAGCGCGGGCGAAATCGGTCTTGTAAAAATCATATCCGCCACGCCCAGCAGAGGAAAGCTTCGTCTTCAGTTTGTGTGCGGCATGCGCGCGTTTTTGGCCTTCAGAAGGCGGTACGAGGTTCTTGATCGCGCAGCGGGCGCGCTTTCAACTTCATGGGAAGGACTGGACGGTCAGGTGGAAGCGCTTTTGGAAAGATCAAAGAACGCGGAATATCTTTTAAGGCAGGAAAGAAAGGCGTCCGCCGTTAGAAAGGCGGATCAGCTGTACGCAGAGGCAGTCGAGGCAAACGGCAGAAAAATCGTCAGGCACGTCTTTTCGGGAATCGGAATCGAAGGGCTTCGCGAAGCCGGAAACGCCGTTATCGAAAAGGGCGGGGCGATTGCGCTTTTTGCGGATGAAAGCGAAAAAGGATATCTTCTATTCTTTGCAAGATCCAATGATCTTGATGTAAATATCGGCGCGGTGCTCTCCGCTGCATGCAAAAAATGCGGCGGCAAGGGCGGCGGCAGGAGCGATTTTGCGCAGGGAAGCGCGCAGGAGATTTCTGTTCTGGACGAGGCGTTGTCGCTTCTTGAATAAACGCGGCTACAAATGACGAATGCGGATTTGAAAGTGTGTGAAAAAATGAATGTATTGAGAAAGTTTTTCGGTATTCGTTCCTTTATTCCCGGCGACGGGCTTCGCGGAGAGCTTCCGACGAGCCGAGAAGCATACAGAAATCTGGCTCGCATTGCGCTTCCGAGCGTTTGCGAGATGGTGCTGATTTCCCTCATCGGCTCGATCGATACCATGATGGTCGGCGGTATCGGCACGGAAGCCATTGCGGCGGTCGGCCTTGTCGGTCAGCCCCGCATGCTGATGCTGTGCATCTTTTTTGCGCTGAATACCGGCGTAACGGCGGTTATCGCCAGAAGAAAGGGCGAGGGCAGGCGGGACGTTGCCAATCAGACGATGCGCACGTCGATTCTTATTATTCTTGCGCTGAGCATTCTGATGACGGCGCTGGGGCTTGCCTTCTCAAGGCCGCTTATGCGTCTTGCGGGCGCGAAGGCCGACACCATTGACGACGCGGAAACGTATTTCAGAATCACGGCGATGGTCATCCCGTTCAACGCGCTTTCTATGGCGATCTGCGCTGCGCAAAGAGGCACGGGAAACACCAAGATTACGCTGTATGTCAACATCGTTTCGAATCTTGTAAACGTGCTTTTGAACTGGCTGCTCATCAACGGCATCTGGATTTTCCCGCGCCTTGAGGTTACGGGCGCGGCGATTGCCACTGCGGTAGGCATTGCGGTAGGCTGCGTTCTGGCGCTTGTATCCATCTTCTTTTCCGATAAGGATCATGCGTTTTTGCACCTGTCGCTTCGCGACGACTGGCGGTTTAACAGGCCCGCCGCGAAAGCGGTCGTCAAGGTTGGCGGCAACAGCATGCTTGAGCAGATTGCGCTTCGAATCGGCTTTTTCCTGTATGCGCGTCTGGTGGCTCAGCTGGGCACGCAGGCGTATGCCAGCCACGTTGTGTGCATGCAGTTTTTGAACCTTTCCTTTACCTTCGCAGACGGTATTGGCGTGGCCTCCACCTCGCTGGTCGGTCAGATGCTTGGAAAGCAGCGGCCGGATTTGAGCCATATCTATGGAAAGATTGCTCAGCGCATCGCCATGGTGGGTTCGGTAATTCTGGCTTCTACCATCGTGGCTCTGCGTTTCCCGCTGGTCAGCATGTTTACGGATGACCCGACGGTTATGCGTTTGTCTGCAAACGTCATGCTGATTGTCGCGCTCTTCCAGCCGCCGCAAATGCTTTCCATCATCACCTCCGGCGCGCTTCGCGGCGCGGGCGACACCAAGTATGTCGCGCGTGTCATGCTGATTTGCGTGGCCTTCATGCGCCCGGTCACGGCGTTTCTGGCCATCGAAATCATTCAGAATTTCTTTACCCCCGTATACGAGGTTATCAGCGCGGTTGCAAGCGCCGATATTATGAAGTTCTGGCTTTCCTATGAGGCGCCGCAGTGGGCGCTTCTGGGGGCATGGGGCGCAAGCTTTTTAGACATGACCCTTCGAATGAGTCTCATGATGCGCCGCTTCAATGAAGGAAAATGGCATTCTATCAAGGTATAAGGCGGGAGAGGAAATGAATTTTACGAAAGACTTTGACGCGGTCATATTTGACATGGATGGAACGCTGCTTGATTCTATGTGGGCATGGAGAGGCGAAAACAGCCGTTTTTTGGAAAGACACCATCTGCCGATTCCTGAGGAGTATGTTGAAATTATCAACGTCCTGTCGTCCCACGCGCTTGCGCACAGGATTGAAAAGGACTATCCGGACAGATTCACCTTCGATTCCGTCATCGGCGAATACCTTGAAAGCATGAAAAAGCATTATGTGACCGACATATTTCCGAAAAAAGGCGCGAAGGCGTTTTTGGAAAATCTGAAGGCGCACAAAATCAAGATGTGCGTAGCCACGGCGACGCCGAGAGAAAATGCGAAAATGGCGCTTTCCCAGCATGGACTTGACAAGTACTTTGAATTTGTGACGGATAATCAGGAAAACGGCCTTTCAAAATCTGTGCCGGAGTATTATGACATTGTCGCAGAGCGTCTTGGCGTAAAAAAGGAAAGATGCGTGATGTTTGAAGATTCGCTGTACGCGATGAAGGCTGCCGAAGCCGCGTCTCTAACGCCCTTTGCGATTGAAGAACAGGTGCATGTGGGAAATGAGCAGCTGATGAAGGACATCAGGGAAACGGCGGCGCTTTTTGTAAAGGATTTTGACGAGGCAAATGCGATTTTGTTTGGATGAAAAATAGCGCATGCAGACGATTCATTAGCAGTCTGCATGCGCTATTTTTTTATTTGCTTTTTCTACAGAACGTAGGACAGCGCCCACATCCACTTGTTTGCAGGTGCGATCCATACTTCTTTGTAGGTTGCGGTGCAAACCTGCGGCCAGTAGGGCTCGTCTGCGTCAAACAGCGACTGGATGCCGACGGGCATTTGACCAATGGTCTGGCCGGGCTGCACGGCGTATTCATCCGTCCAGTTGTAGCCTTCGCCGTAGATAAGCGACTGATTGAACGGGTTTTTGCCGACGGTCCATTCAAGCTGATGATAAACAATCCTGTTCGCTTCTTTATCGTTCAGCGCTTCCGCTGCTGCGGCAGCGGCAATGGCCTGAGACAAAAGCACGTTTTCATTTCCGCGGAAGGAGAACCAGACGGGGAAGCGGCGCAGATAATAGCCTTTTCCAAGCGCGATTCCGGTATGAACCTGCTGCTTAAAGGAAAGAAGATTTTCTTCGTCGCCCAAAATGATGTTGCCCAGCGTGATTTCGGGATGCTCGATGGCTTCGCTTTCGTGGTATACGCCCTCCGGCAGCATGTTCCAAGGGGCGGTATAATCGATAATCGTCTTCGAGTATTCAAGGTAGAGCGCGAGGGATTTCTTCCAGAGACCGGCGTCTTCATGCGCAGGGAGGAGCGTGCAAAGCGAGGAAAGACCCATCGTCAGATATTGCTCAAACGAATGATGCGCGTGGTGCCAGATGACGGTATGGGCGCGATCCTGCCAAAAGAAGCCGCGAATGGGTATATCCCAATCGGGCGTTTGGGTCTCTTGGCACTCGATGAGCCCGCGCGCATATTCCGCCGCTTCCTTCTCAAACTCGCCTGCGCCTGCGCGGATGAGCTCGGCAGCGGCGCTGACGGCGGCTGCATAAAGCTTTACCTCCTGCATGCCCGCGTCGTTGAACATAATTTCGGCTGTGTCGCTTTTCCATGCTTCCTCGGCAAAACGGAAGTCTTCTTTTGCAATTTTAAGCGCGTAGCGGCTGAAAACGGGGTCGATATCCTTATACACATACGCGCCAAGCGCTTCGGCGCAGGCGGAGACGAAGTTTGTGAACGGGTTTGTGGTGGGATGGGAAATGATGTCGTCGTTCGTTCCGATAACGCCGTCGGTCCAGATGGATGTGGAGGAGTAGGAAGAACGATAGCCGTCGCCGAAGCGCACCTTGAGAACGTAATCAAGGCCCCATTTGGCTTCCTCCAAAACACGCTCATAGAGCTTTGCGCGCGCGCCGTCCGCGCCTTTTAAACGCTCGGCAAGCCTTAAAAGACCGATCGTTCCGTCGGCTGTGTTGTTCATGCCCTGTGCAAGGTCGGCGGCGTCGTGCCAGCCGCCGTTTGCGACGATGGCGCGTCCGTCCGGGTGTTTGAGAAGAAGGTCCGAGTGGCACGCGCGGTGCTTGCCGCAAACCTCATAGCCGCATCTTTGGGAAAGATAGAAGTTGAGCACTTTCCACGCGGAGGCTTCAAACGCGCGCGGAGAAATGTCGAATGCGCGCGTGGAATTTTCTCCCGCCAACAGGATATAGCGGCCTTCCTCGGTAAGCGAGGAAAAATCCATAACCTTAAGGCCGTTTACCGTTTGAACCTCGCCTTTGAACACGCATTTTCCGGTTTCGGTTTCGATGATTCGGAAGGCCTCGGCGGCGAGATTCATATTGGCGACGGCAAGCTTTTCGCTTTCGGGCAGATATCCGCTTCCCGAGAACGCGATTACGCCGTCCATCGGAATCCAGCCGGTTTCCGTCTGCGCTTCGACTTTTTGGATTTCAAGATCCTTGATGTAGTATTCGTTGGTATCGACAGTGTCAACCTCATGACCGCACATGTCGTATTCGATGGCGATGCCGACTGCGTCGTTTCTGTGAAGGTTCGGGATTTCGCAGGTGACATGGTTCCACTGATCGGCCTTGAGATTTACGTTGTGCGCGCCCTCGCGCAGGTATTTGTCGGGCACGGGATGGTCGCCCTCGTTATACAGCTGAACGCGCACGCACAGCGATTTCATGCCCGGAACGTGGGGGAAAATCTTTACGGAAATGCGGTTCCACTCGCTTAAATCCTCGTGATTAAGCACGCGCATGGCGGCGGGCTCGGAATAGATGCGGCCCAAGCCTCTTCCGGGCAGCCAATGATCAAGGTTCGACTTTGCGGTTAAGCACACGGTTTCTTCCGCGTTTTCCTCCGGCGCTTTTTTAAGCGATACATTGGCATAGGGCGTCAGGGGCTTCCAGTTTGCAAGCGTGCGCCCATCATCAATCAGGCGGCTTTCAAGCACCTTTTTGCCTCTTAACTGATAATCGGTGGTTTCGGTTTCGTCGATGGGGAGCATTTTGTGCGCCATGTTTCCAAGCTTGATCAATTTTATCAATCTTTCTTCCATGCCGTTTCCTCCGTATGCTTTATGTTGGCTGCTTTTTAAGCGATTGATACTGAAAAAAACAGATGCAGCCGGTCTGACTGCATCTGTTTTTTGATTAATTACTTCGCGTCGGCGGGGGTGAAGGTCGGGGCAAAGCCTGCTTTTACGATCAGGTCATAGACTTCCTGAGTGTACATGACCTTCTCAAGATCCTTGACCCACTGCGCTTCGGCGTTCTCGGGACGGACAACGACGATGTTTACGTACGCCTTGGCGGCTTCGCTGTCAGCCTGCTCGGCATAGAGGCCGTGCTGATAGGGGATGAGGTTGACGAGCGTCGCGTTGTTGCCGTTGATGACGGCATAGGCTACGTCCTCGCGGGCGCCGGGGATGAGCTCGGCGTTCAGCTCTACGATTTCGAGATTGTGGGGGTTCTCAACGATGTCGAGCGCCGTGCAGGTGCTGGCGAGGTTGGTGCCTTCGGGGAGCTTAATGAGGCCGGCGTCTTCAAGCAGCATAAGCGCGCGGTTTTCGTTGACGGGATCGTTCGGAACGGCGATCTTATCGCCGCTGGCGATATCGGCCAGGTTGGCCTTGGTGCCGGCATAGATTGCCATGGGCTCAAAATGGGTGAAGATAACGGCTTTCAGCTGGTCCTTCTCTTCAACGGAAGCGTTGTAGCCATCCAGATAGGGAACATGCTGGAAGAAGTTGGCCATTACGTCGCCGGCGGAGGTGGCGGGGTTTTCAACGACATAGTCGCTTACGACCTGCAGATCAAGCGTATAGCCGAGCTTTTCAAGATCGTCGCGAACGAGTTCCATAACTTCGGCATGGGGATTGGTGGTCGCGATGACGGAGATCTTCTTTTCATCCTTCTTGATGAGCTTGGGAACCACGATGGCGGCAACGATAGCCAGAACGACTACGATTGCAATGATGAGATAGGTCTTTTTCTTCATGGGTAAGTCCTTCCTTTCAAAAAATTAGCGTCGTTTATGATCTAAGCTCCGAGTGAGCCGAGTTCCGATTACGGTGATGACCTGCACGATGATCACAAGCATGATGCTGGCCGAATACATGAGCTCGTAATTGCGCACGTTCATGCCCTTTACGATGGCCAGCGCGCCCAGACCGCCGCCGCCCGCGGCGCTGGCAAGCGCCGTATAGCCGAGAATCGTCGTTATGCTGATCGCAGCGCCGTTTACAAGAGAGGGGACGGCTTCGACCAGAAGCACCTTGAAAATAATCTGCGCGTTCGTGGAGCCCATGGATTGCGCCGCTTCGATGATGCCGTGATCCACTTCCTCAAGAGAGCTTTCCACCATGCGCGCAACATAGGGGAACGCGCTGATGACCAGAGGGAAGATAATGGGTCGGGTGCCAATCGCACTTCCCATGACGGCTCTGGTTACCGGGAAAAGCATCGCCAGCATGATGATGAAGGGAATGGAGCGAAGGAAGTTGATGACAACGCCTAAAATGGAGTTGAATCCGGGCGCGGGCATAATGCCGTCTTTTCGGGTAACAACCAGAAGAATGCCCAGCGGCAGGCCGATTACATATGCGAACAGGCTGCTCCAGAAGGTCATATACAGCGTATCAAGCGTGCCCTCCCAAAGAAGAGGAGCCAGTTGAGACCAGTCCATCAGCCGCTCACCTCCTCAACGTTTAATTTGAATTGCCTGAGGTAATCCATAACGCGTTTTACATCGCCCGGATCCTCGGGGCGCTGAATGATCATTTGTCCGTAGGTATTGCCGTTTAATTGATGCACGTTTGCCGAGAGAATATTCACATCAATGCCCAAATCCTTGGACAAGCGGCTGATAATGGGCTGACTGGAGGATTCGCCGTCGAAAACGATTCTGAGCGCAGGATGCGTAAGCTCATCTTCCTTTTCCGTATGGCTCGGAAGCACATCAAACAACCGTTTGCCTGCACTCGACTTCGTATGCTTGAACACCTCGTCTACCGTTCCGGACTCTACCAGCTTTCCGCCGTCCAAAATGGCGACTTTGTTGCAGATCTGACGGATTACGGACATTTCGTGCGTGATCAGCACGATGGTTATGCCCATTTCGGTATTGATCCGCTTAAGAAGGTCGAGAATGCTTTGCGTAGTCATGGGGTCAAGCGCGCTCGTGGCCTCATCGCATAAAAGCATTTCGGGGTTGCTCGCAAGGGCGCGGGCGATGGCCACTCGCTGCTTCTGTCCGCCGGACAGCTGGGCCGGATAGGCTTTGGCTTTGTTCTCAAGCCCGACGATTTTTAAAAGCTCCACGACGCGCTTGTCCGCTTCCGCGTCAGGGACGCCGGCGATTTCCAGAGGATAACGGACGTTGCGGGCAACGCTTTTTTGCATCAGCAGATTGAACTGCTGAAAGATCATCGCCATACGGCGCCGCGTTGCGCGCAAAGCCTTTTTGTCCATGGCGAGGACATCCTTGCCGTCTATGAGGATTTTTCCGTCGTTGGGGGTATCAAGCCGGTTAAGACACCGGATCAAGGTGCTTTTTCCGGCGCCGCTCATGCCGATAATGCCGTAGATATCGCTCTTTTCAATGGTAAGGTTGATATCCTGAAGAGCATGTACCTCGCCGCCCGGAATCGGATAGATTTTGGTTAAGCCTATAAGCTGGATCTGAGGGATATGTGCCTCGGACATTTTGCATGCGTCCTTTCTTGATTACTGAATGATAATACATAAAACGCGCATTGAATTTCCAAGAAAAAACGAGCAGACCGCCTTGGCCTGCTCGCTTAAATCTCACTTGCTATGAGAAATACCGTTTGCGTTCAATGCCTCAGCCAAGTCAAGCACACATAAGCATGTACATTTCGCACATGCTCATTCGCATCATCATGGCTGCAAGACGATTTCGCATACAGGCGATTCTCCTAACCTCAAATATGGATCTATTTTATATGGTATATAGGATTTTGTCAATCCCAAAGTTTCAAATTGACGAAAGAAATTTACACAAAATGCAGGATATAGGCCTGTTTTTATAGAAAACCGGAACAATGAACCGACTTTGGCGAGCGGTTATGGATGCTTTGGAGCCGGAATCGTTCATATACGGGCATGAGAACGCAAAGACACTTGAATATTGACAGAGTTTGTAGTAAAATTATCTCGTGAAAATGCGAGGATACAAGGAGCGACGGATGCATGAAAAAGTATGATTTGATTACGGCGACCAGCATGGGCGTGCGCATTACGCCCGCTGACCGTCAGCCTGTCGGAATCGGCAACCATTACACCATGCAGGCGACCAGCGCGGAGAGCAATGTTTTGAATGTATCGGCCTCTCTGGGGCTGAATACGAAGGTTTTGACTGCGTTTGTTGCCGCCAGTCCCATTGCCGCGTTTATCAAGGGCGAGCTTCGCAGAAGAAACATCTGGTTTGAAGGCCCGGAGGTTGAGCAGGGCGGCCCGTGGGGCTACAGACATCAGTTCAATATTGCGGATACCGGCTTTGGCATGCGCGGCCCCCGCGTGCACAATGACCGCGCGGGCGAGGTCGGAAGAACCTTAAAGGCGGAAGATTTTGACCTTGAAAAGATCTTTAAAACCGAGGGCGCTCGCCTTATGCATATTTCTGGCCTTTTTGCGGCGCTGTCTCCCGAAACGGGCGCGCTTTGCTTGAAGTTAAGCGAATATGCCAAGGAAAACGGCACACGCATCAGCTTTGACCTTAACTATCGCGCTTCCTTCTGGAAGGGCCGCGAAAAGGAGCTTCGGGACATTTTCTCAAAGATTGCCGCTCGAAGCGACATCCTGATCGGAAACGAAGAGGATTTCCAGCTGGCGCTGGGCATCGAGGGCCCGGAGGCCGGCGGAAAGGACCTCGCCGGCAAAATTGATTCCTTTAAGGAAATGATCTATCGCGTCAAGGAAGCCTATCCGAACGCGAAGTATTTTGCGACGACGCTGCGCCAGGTTATCAATGTAAACGCGCATATCTGGGGCGCGATTTTGTACGCCGACGGCGAGTGGTATGTAGAAGAACCCAGAGAAATTCCCGTTCTTGACAGAATCGGCGGCGGCGACGGCTTTGTCGGCGGCATGCTGTACGCATACCTTTCAGGCTGGGCGCCCTCCGATTGGGTCAAGTTCGGCTGGGCAACCGGCGCGATGGCGGTTACGATGCTGGAGGACTATGCAACACCCGCGGATGAGGAACAGGTCTGGTCCGTATGGAAGGGCAATGCCCGCGTAAAGAGATAAAAATACATTTCTGAGGAGAAGAAACATGGCTAAGAAAGCAGATATCGGTCTGATCGGCCTTGCCGTTATGGGCGAGAACCTCGTTATGAATATGGAATCGAAGGGTTTTACCGTCGCCGTTTACAACCGCACTACCTCCAAGGTCAAGGACTTTGTGGAGGGAAGGGCAAGCGGCAAAAATATCATCGGCTGCTATTCCATTGAAGAACTCGCCCAGAACCTTGAAAAGCCCCGCAAGGTCATGATGATGGTCAAGGCCGGAAGCGCGGTCGATTCCATGATCGATCAGCTTTTAAATGTTCTTGAACCCGGCGATATCATCATCGACGGCGGCAACTCTCATTTTCCGGACACCATTCGCCGCACGGAGTATGTAGAACAAAAGGGCCTTCTTTACGTCGGCACCGGCGTATCCGGCGGCGAGGAAGGCGCGCTCAAGGGCCCCAGCATGATGCCCGGCGGCTCCAACGCGGCGTGGCCCTATGTAAAACCCATTTTCCAGAGCATCTGCGCCCATGTAGGCGAGGACGCCTGCTGCGACTGGGTGGGCGAGAACGGCGCGGGCCATTTTGTCAAAATGGTTCACAACGGCATTGAATACGGCGATATGCAGCTCATCTGCGAGGCCTACCAGCTGATGCGCGACTATCTCGGCATGACGGCGGACGAAATGCATAAGGTATTCAAAAAGTGGAACGAGGGCGTTCTGGACAGCTATTTAATTGAGATCACAACGGATATCCTCGCCAAAAAAGATGAGGACGGCGAGCCCCTCGTAGACAAGATCCTCGACACCGCAGGTCAGAAGGGCACCGGCAAGTGGACCGCGATTGCGGCGCTGGACGAGGGAATGCCGCTGACCCTGATTGGCGAAGCCGTGTTTGCCCGCTGCTTAAGCGCCGTCAAGGAAGCGCGCGTTGAAGCCTCAAAGGTCTTGACCGGCCCTGAGAAGAAGTTTGAGGGCGACAGGGACGCGTTTATTGAGAACATCCGAAAGGCGCTCTACGCCGCCAAGATCATCTCCTACGCGCAGGGCTACGCGCTTATGCGCGCAGCGGCCAAGACGTATAATTGGAACCTCAATTACGGCGGAATTGCGCTTATGTGGCGCGGCGGCTGCATTATTCGCAGCGTATTTTTAGGTAAGATCAAGGAAGCGTTCGACAAGAATCCGGCGCTTGACAACCTGCTTTTGGACGAATATTTCACAAAAGAAATCGAAGCATGCACGGATGGATGGAGAAATGTCTGTGCCGAGGCGATGCTAAACGGCATTCCCGTTCCCGCGATGACCAGCGCCCTCAGCTATTTTGACGGCATCCGCACAGCCCGCATGAGCGCGAATTTGCTTCAGGCGCAGCGCGACTATTTCGGCGCGCACACCTATGAGCGCGTGGACGCGCCCCGCGGACAGTTCTTCCACACCGACTGGACCGGACACGGCGGCAACACCACCGCCAACACCTATAACGCGTAAAAAGGGGAAGGGTATTTATGCTGAGCTTTTCCACGTATTCGCCCCGTGAAGCGGGTTTGGATGACAGCGAAATCCGCTCCGCTTTGGAAAAATCCCTGTCGGACGTACGAATGAGCCTTAAAAAGGTGCTCATCCTTCCGCCGGATTACACCCGCTTTCATTCGATGGCGGGCAGAATCACATGGCACCTATACGACATGCTGAAAAATCACTGCCATGTCGACATCATGCCCGCGCTCGGAACGCATGTGCCTGTTACCGAAAGCGAATGGACGGCCATGTTCGGCGACATTCCCTATGACAGAATGATCGTGCATGGCTGGAGAACGGACGTAGTCAAGGTCGGCGTCGTGCCCGGCGAATTTGTGAGCGAGGTTTCGGAAGGCCTTGTGACCGATCCGATTGACGTTGAGGTCAACAGGCTTCTTGTCGATCCTGCCTACGATCTTATTCTTTCCGTCGGACAGGTTGTGCCGCACGAGGTCGTCGGCATGGCAAACCGCAACAAGAATATCTTTGTCGGCTGCGGCGGCGCGTCCATGATCAACTCCTCCCACATGCTCGGCGCGTTCTACGGCATGGAGCGCATCATGGGCAAGGATCATTCGCCGGTTCGCAAGGTCTTTGATTATGCCGAGGAACATTTCCTCATGAACATCCCGCTTTCCTACATCCTGACCGTTACCGACGCGCCCGGCGGAAGCCCCCGCATGCACGGCCTGTTCATCGGCCGCGAGCGCAAATATTTTGAAGAAGCGGTCGCGCTTGCGCAGAAGGTCAATCTGACGTTTGTCGATAAGACGTTTAAGAAGGTTGTCGTGCTTTTGGATGAAGAGGAATTCAAATCCACGTGGCTTGGCAACAAGAGCGTATATCGAACCCGCATGGCGATTGAAGACGGCGGCGAGCTGATCGTGCTCGCGCCCGGCGTCGATAAGTTCGGCGAGGACGCGTCTATCGATAAGCTCATCCGCAAGTACGGCTACTGCGGACGCGAGAACGTATTAAGGCTTGTAAAAGAGAATGAGGATATCCGAATGAATCTCTCCGCCGCCGCGCACCTGATTCACGGCTCAAGCGACGGAAGATTTAAAATCACCTACTGCACCCGCTATGTCGCCAAAGAGGAAGTGGAGGGCGTATGCTTCCAATACCTCCCCTACGACGAAGCGATCAAGACCTACAATCCCGAAATCCTGAAAGACGGCTGGAATACGCTTGAAAACGGCGAGGAGATTTACTATATCTCAAATCCCGCTCTCGGACTCTGGGCCGATCCCAAGAAATTCTGAACGCTTATAAAACCGCCTGCCGTTTACGTCCGGCAGGCGGTTTTATATTGCCAATTTGTTTGTTTGCTAAAAGCTTCCCGTCAAAAATCCTACCACCGTGGCGCAGAATTCCCGGAGCATGTAATGGGGAAAGCTGAGAAGGGACGTTGCTACGGGCACGGCGGAAAATTCGTAACCTTTGAAGGTTTCAGCAATTTTCATGGAGCGGTAGACGTGGAAATTATTGGTAACGAGGCCGATCGAAGGATTTTCGCCTTCAATCAGCGGAAGAGAAAAGGTGAGGTTTTCAAAAGTGGAAGTGGATTTGTCCTCCATAATAATCCGGCTTTCGTCAATTCCGCGCTGAATGAGGCCGCGTTTTATGCATTCGGCCTCTGAGATGCCTTCGTCCGCGCCTTGTCCGCCTGAGGCGACGACGCGGGCGGAGGGGTATTCGTGAAGATATTCGCTGGCCGCGTCAATTCGGTTTCTGAGCGCGCCGGATGGCTGGGTACCGTTGACCTTTGCGCCCAGAACGATGATGTAATCGAGATTTGCAGGCGGGTTTGTGAAAGCGGCATGCAGGATTATACCCTCAACGACTATGAAAAAGGCGATGGACAGGCACGCAAAAATTCTGAACAAGACGACAAAGCGCCTTGAAAAAGGGAGTGGCTTTCCGGTTTTGTAGTGAATTTCAAAAATGATGAAGCGCGCCAGCAGAAAAACGCCCAGAAGCGGCCAAAGAAATAAAAGAGATTGACCGAAGCGGATAAACAAGCCGTTTAGAAGGTAATAGATAAAGGAGAAGAGCGCGCCTAAAAGGAAAAGAAAATTGACGAATCGTCCGAGAAGTTGTTTTTTCATGATTCCTCCCTTGAAAAACCGCCGCCCTCCTTTGCGGAAAGACGGCGTTGATGCGTTTTATCTGCACACGTTGCAGTTTCCAAAGCTGCTTGTATCCTGATTGACGGACGCGCCGCGGAAATACTGCTGAACCTCCGTCAGGCTCGTAGCCTGCCTTAAAGGATGTCCCTGCGGGATGTAGATTACGCCGTAGGACTTGACGCTTGTGCAGTTGCCGTTCGGTCGGCGGTAGGAGCGGGTGCAGAGGGTGACGGTCCTGTGCATGTTGCAGGAAACCGTCGGCTGCGTGCCGTTCAGATAATAATCCTCCGTAACCTTGTAGTTGTTTGCGTCCTTTCGGCACGCCGCCGTCGGCTTCATGCCGCTTACGCCGCAGGCTTCCGCTTTGACGAGGCCATAGGAGGCGTAATTGCCTTCGATGATGGCTTTGTTCTGCGTGATGCCGGATATCTGATGCACCTTTTTCATGACGGCTGCGAACAGGGGCGCTGCGTAGCTTCCGCCGGTGGCGTTGGAGACAAGCGGCTTGTAGCCGTCGTGGCCGATCCAGACTGCGCAGGAATAATAGGCGGTCATTCCGGCAAAGAATACGCCGCAGGCGTCGGAGTTTGTGCCGGTTTTTCCGGCGACGGTGAAATTACCGAATTTTGCCTTGGAACCCGTGCCGTTTGAGCCGGAAACGCAGCCGGTTAACACGTCTACCAAGAGATAAGCCGTCGAGGGCTTGAACGCCTGACGGGAAAGCTGCACATCCCGCACGTTGATATAGGGCGTTTTATTGTCCGAATACAGAACGCGGGTGAAGGCGTAGCTTTCAAGATACTGGCCCTTATTGGCAATCGCGCCGAAGGCGTTGGCCATTTCAATGACGGAAATGCCGGACGAGCCGAGTGCAAGGCCGGAGCCCGTGGCTTGAATGCGGTTTGAGGAAATGCCGAGCTTTAAAAGGTAGTTTACGCTGTTTGAAATGCCCACATACTCAAACAGCGCCTGCGCGGTAGAGTAGTTGTGGGATTTGTTGATGGCGAGGCGCATGGTTTCTGTGCCCGTATAGTTGCCGCCGCCGTAGTTGGTGGGATATCCCTGCTGACTGTCCCAGCCTTCGATTCGGATGGGAAGGTTCAGAACCGGCGTTCCGGGCGACCAGCCCATGTCAAAAGCCGGGCCGTATACCGAAAGCGGCTTTATGGACGAGCCGACCGGCATGTTGATCTGATAGGCGCGGTTTAACTGTTTTCTGGCGGTGGGCTCGTTTCTTCCGCCGACCACCGCGACGAGTTCGCCTGTGTGCCAGTCGATGACGGCGCAGGCGGCCTGCGGCTGGACGACGTCGATGTATTCGCCGTTTGAAAGCGTTTTGATATAGCGGTCGGAGGAGTAGCGCATTTTGGGGTAATCCGTCCATGTGGAGATCACGCTCTGAACGGACGACTGCATTTCGGGATCGAGCGAGGTATAGATGTGATAGCCGCCGGTTCTTAAGCGCGCTTCCATCTGGGCGCGGTTGTAGGAGGTGTCCTCCAGCTGCTCCACTCTAAGCATCTTGGTGACGACGTCGTAGATGGCGTATTCCACATAATAGGCGTTGTCGTACATGACGGATGCGGTCGGGCTGCTTTGAAGCACGTTCAGCTTATCGTTTTTTGCGGCGCTATATTCGCGTTCTGTGATAAAGCCGTGCTCATACATCTGCTTGAGCACATAGTTCGCGCCGTCCTCGCAGACTTCGGGCGTATTCCGAATGAAGTAATTTGAGCGGGGATTGTATCTGGAGGGATTTCGGATCATTCGCGCAATCATGGCGCATTCTTTGAGCGTCAATTCGCTCAGCTCTTTTCCAAAATAATCCTGCGCGGCAATCTTCACGCCGTAAAGCGAGCCGCCCATGTAGACGACGTTCAGATATTCTTCCAAAATGCGTTCCTTGGCGCTTCTTACGTCGCCTGAGAAAAGGCCGGTCAGCGTCTCCTCAAGCTCCAGCGCCAGATAGGCTTCCTGCACTTTTCTTTTGAAAGTTTGTTCGCTGGTTAAAATCGTCTGCTTTACAAGCTGGCAGGTGATGGTGCTGCCGCCCTGATTGTTGCCGGATAATACGTTTCCCACGAACGCGCCGATGTATCTTTTCACGTCTACGCCGCTGTGATTCCAAAATCTTGCGTCCTCTATGGCGATGACCGCGTCAATCAGGTTATTTGGAATTTCGGCGTAGGAGCAATAAACGCGGTTCTCTGTGCCGCGGAAATCCGTGATCTTTTCGCCGTTTTTGTCATAGATAAACGACGTCTGCGCCTGCGAGTTGAACAGATCCAGATCAAGCGCAGGAGACGTGTCCACCCAGGCCTTTGCAATCCCCATCAAAAGGCCGGAAAGCGACATGCCCGCGATGAGCGCTACGACCACAAACATTTTGACCGTGGTCATCGCGACCGATAAAATAAAATTTGTATATCCGCTGCGCGGAACAAATAACGGATGTTGTCTGCTCATGGATTCCTCCGTATATTTGAATAAGTACCGTTTAACAGTATATCATACTTTTTTGCTTTTTGCCATGCCAATCTCATCAAAAAACACAACAAACCTTAGACGAAAACCGATTGGAAGAAGTTCACAGCGTAAAAAGATACGTCCTTGGGCACATTAAGCGCGATCCCAATTATAAGGAGGAACATGAAATGCCCACGGGAATGATTCAGTCCAAAAGCCTTTCCATTCTTCAGGATCAGCTGACCCACGAGTTTATCGCCTGCAAAAAGGCGGAGAGGTATGCCGAGAGCTTTCAGGACGTTCAGCTCAAGCAGCTGGCGAGCGAGCTGGCAAACTGCCACAGAGCCCGCTACAACCGCTTGTTTGACTACCTGAATTCCTGGCAGTAAAGAAAGGAGGCGCGGCGTATGGAAAAGCATGTAATGAACGACCAGTACGGCATCGAGGATCTTCTTGAGCAGGAAAAATATTTGATCCACGCATATGGAACGTTTATCCCCGAAGCGACCGAACCGAAGCTCAGATGCGTTCTGACCGAAAACATGAACGATTGTGCGACCGATCAGTATCGCGTTTTTACCACCATGCAGCAGAAGGGCTGGTATGCCGGACAGAATGCCGACACCAGCGTTCTCAATACCGCAAAGCAGAAGTTTTCTCAGATGAAGACGGAGCTCGGCGTCTAATCAATCGTTTTTCCCGGAGGAGAAAATTCCTCCGGGTTTTTGCGTTTAATCGAAAATTAGTCTTTGCAAAAGTGTGAATAAGTGGTATAATACAGAAAAAGCGCTTACTTAAAGGAGATAAGGAAACTATGGATATGTACTATAGAATGAAAGTAGCGGGCCTTGAAAGAGATCTGCCGATTTGTCCGATTACGGATGATTTGTATATCGCGGGCTTTGTAATTTTCGGAGACGTTGAATTGACCGCCGCCTGCGCGCGCGATCTTATAAAGGCTGCGCCCGAGCACGACATTATCATTACCGCCGAATCCAAGGGCATCCCGCTTGCGCATGAAATGGCGCGTCAGGAAGGCACGGGCAAATACATTCTTGCCAGAAAAGCGCCCAAGCTTTACATGAAGGACGTTTTCACTGTGGAAGTGGATTCCATTACCACCGACCACAAGCAGATTCTGTGTCTGGACGGAAAAGACGCCGAGTCCATGAAGGGCAAGCGCGTTCTGATTGTGGACGACGTAATCTCTACCGGCGAATCCTTAAAAGCCCTTGAAAAGCTGGTTTGCGCCGCAGGCGGCAATATCGTGGGCAAGATGGCCATTCTCGCAGAAGGCGACGCGCAGGACAGAGACGACATCATCTATCTTGAAAAGCTCCCGCTTTTTAACAGCGACGGAACGCAGAAATAAGGCTCGCCCCTTTTTCGCCCCGGAACGCGCTGATTCGGCGCTTCCGAGGCGTTTCTTTTTGCAAAGGGGAAAGAAGCAAGCGGTTTCATACGGACATAACAAATATCTGGTATGATGATAAGACCAAAATGCATATGCGAAAGGCGAGAGAAATTTGATCGTTGATCTTTCCTGCCCGATTGAACTGAGAAGCTATGAGCTTTTGAATGATGATTTCGGAAACATCCGGGCGTATATCCACCTTTACAATCTGGCGGACAAAAAAATCGTGGGCTATTCGGCCACGATCAATTGGTATAACGCAATTACGCGCGCAAGAATCACGGAGAACATCTCCGTGGACGAGTGTGAGGCTGCGCCGAAGAACGACTTTAAGCTCGTGCATTCTACGCTCAACCACGCAAAAATCGATCATGTGGAGATGTATTTCGCGTGTGTTACCTATGAAGACGGTACCGAATGGAGGCCGGGCGAGGGCGACCTGATCGAAATCGGAGAGCAGATGCAATTGTCCGGCGCACGGCTTGACCGGCTTCGCGAGGCGGCGGGCGAGGACGCCGTTCAGTATCCGCAGGTGCAGAAGGAATATTGGCGGTGCGTCTGCGGGCGCATCAATTATCTGAAGGACGACAAATGCATCCGCTGTCTAAGGGACAGAAATCGCGTGCTCAAGCAGTTGAATCACCGCGCGGTTATGCGCCAAGGCGAGGAAAACGGCAAAAACCGCAAGCGGCAGGCGCAAAAAAAGCGCGCATGGCGAGGCGTTTTGTACCTCCTGCTTGCGCTGCTTTTATTGGCGGTTCTTGCGTTTGCGGGTTTCCGTCTGGGACGGGACGGAGCGGATTTTTTTAAAGACGAAAATAATACAACCGATCAAAGCTTTTACTCTTGGGCATATTCCTTTTCGAACATGTCTTCTCTGTAGTCTGCGCGGCGGTTGGGACAATTCACGCGCGGGCACATCATGCAATTGGCATAATGCTTGTCCGATTCAAACCAGATGCCTGAGCCGGACTTGATCGGAATCATGAGATAGGTGTCTGTCAGCGTGACGCCGCATTCCTCTTCGACGTTTTTGAGCAAATCAAATAACGGTCTTTGGCTGCTGATCGGAAAATCCGAAAGCGAGCCGGGATTCATGGCATTGAGCGCGCTTACACCCAGGCGCGCTTTTGCTTCCTCAAAGCCGACCTGCATGGCGCTTCTGAGCGCGAGCTCGCACAAGCCGTGCGCCCAGAAATTGTACAGCGGATCGTCATACGCCTGCGCGCGATCATAAGCGCGCCTTCCGCTGGTAACGACGTAGGGATACACCTTATTTACATCCTTTACGTTTACCGCCAGTATTCGGCTTTCAAACGTCTGATCGCCGATGACCACCTTGCGGCCATCGTTTGAATGAATTTCCTCAACGCCGAAATACAGCGTCGGACAAAGGAGGGGAACAATTTCGTTGTATACGTCCTCAAATTCCTCAAAATCGTCTTCCGATACGCGAAGCGCCTTGGCGGCTTCCTCGGGCGCAAGTTCGAAGGGCATATTTTTGATGGTATGGCGAATCATTTTGTCACCTCAATTCATAAGCGAGAAGCTGACATAATCGGAAATTTTGTCGGTTTCATAGGTAATCCATGCGTCCTCGGGGTGTTTTTTGCCCTTGGGATTATACCAAAGAAAATCAATGCCTGCGTTTTTGGCGGCCAGCATGTCGCTCGTCAGGCTGTCGCCGATCATGAGAGCGTCCTTCACATCGACGCCGCCCAGCTTCTTTAAAGCGATTAGAAGCATTTCCGGCCGGGGCTTTGAAAACCCGACCTCCTCTGAAATCACGATTTCGGAAAAGAAGGGACGAAGCGAACAGTTTTCCATGCGCGGACGCTGAATGGTGGCAATTCCGTTTGTGACGATGGCGATGGGAAGGCGCGCGGAAATCGCCTGCACCGCTTCATATGCGCCGGGCAACTCGTCATGCTGCATGGAAAGCGCGTTTTCATAATAGTCTGCGGCTTCATTTGCGGGCAAAGCGCACGGATGGAGCTTAAGAAAATCGGAAAAGCGCCGAATGCGAAGCTCTTTTTGCGTCATTTCGCCCTTTTCATAGGCCGCCCAGCAGGCGGAATTGATGCGCTTGTAATCGCTGACCGCCGATTCGTAAGGCATGTTCAGATGGTTGAAAAGAATATGAAGCGCCTTTTCCTCCGCCAGCTCGAAATTCAGAAGCGTTTCATCCGAATCCATAAGGATTGCCTTGTACCGCATATCAATCACCGTTTCTTCCGTTTTCTATACTATACCAGTGGATGGAAAAGTTGGCAAGAGGAAATTGCGCAAAAACAAAATATGACAGAAAACCAAAAAATTAACACGAAAAACCGTTGACATTTTGCTTGCATGGATATATAATAATTAAGTCGTTAAGCGATATGCACCTTTAGCTCAGTTGGTAGAGCACCTGACTCTTAATCAGGGTGTCCAGGGTTCGAGTCCCTGAAGGTGTATGAAAGATGCAGCGCTGTGTGAATACATGGCGCTGTTTTTGTTTTGTTCCCTTTGCGTGCTTGACAATCCCGTGAAACTGTGCTACAATCCACGCAAATTCCAGAAAGGCGCAAAATATTATGAAAAAAGCGTTTCTGATCCGACGTACCCGATGAAGGCTTGTGCTTTTTGGCACAAGCGTGTTTTCGCTGCGTGCCGTGGGAATCAAAACGCTGAAGCGACGCCGCCCGGCATGCATGTTGGGCGGCGTTTTTGTATTTTAGGAGAGTGAAAATATGAACAGCCTGCTTATGGAGCTTTCGAAAAAGGCGTGCGCGGCCTTTCAAAAATGCGGATATCAATACGAACTGGGACTTGTGAGAACTTCCGACAGACCGGATCTTTGCGCCTTTCAGTGCAACGGCGCATTTCCAGCGGCAAAAATGTACAGAAAAGCGCCCAGTGTGATTGCGGGCGAGGTTGCGAAGATTCTGAAAAACGATTCGGATTTTGAAAGCGTATCCGTAAAGGGCGCGGGCTTTATCAATCTGGATGTGACGGATGAATTCCTGCTCAGATTCTTAAACGACATGGTGGAGGATGAGCACACGGGCGTTCCGCAGACGGAAAAGGAAGAAACCATCTTCATCGATTACGGCGGGCCGAATGCGGCAAAGCCCTTGCACGTGGGGCATGTGAGAAGCGCTGTCATCGGCGAATCGCTCAAGCGCATTGCCAAAGCCACCGGCAGAAAGACGATCGGAGATGTGCATCTGGGCGACTGGGGGCTTCAGATGGGCATGGTTATGAAGGAATTGGAGGACAGGGGAAAGCTTTCCGAAAAAATGGAGATTTCGCCTGAAGAATGGGATACGCTTTATTCGCAGGCAAATGCGAAAAAGAAACTGGATCCCGAATTCGACAAGGCGGCGCACGAAATCACGTACAAATTCCAGACGGGCGACGTCAAATATCTGTCCGCATGGAAGCAGATCATGGACGTGTCCCTAAAGGGCATCCGCGAAATGTATGATATTTTAGGCGCGGAATTCGACCTGTGGCACGGCGAAAGCGACGCGGCGAAATATGTGCCGGAGCTTATGGACGCCCTCGATAAGCGAAATCTGCTTGTTGATTCCATGGGCGCAAAGGTTGTGGACGTGTCGCGCGAGGACGACGCAGCGCCCGTTCCGCCGGTTATCATCAAAAAGATGGATGGTTCGGACATCTATGCGACCACCGACCTTGCAGCAATCATAGAAAGAGAAAAATTATGTAAGCCAGATGAAATCTGGTACGTTGTGGACAACAGGCAGGCGCTGCACTTTAAGCAGGTGTTCCGCTGCGCAAAGATGGCGGGGCTGGTAGAAGATGAAAGCAAGCTTATGCATCTGGGCTTCGGTACGATCAACGGGGAAGACGGTAAGCCGCTTAAATCCAGAGACGGAAATGTCCTGAAGCTTTCGGACTTTTATGAAGGCGTATATGCTTCCGTGCTTGCGCGCGCCGCAGAGGGCAAGGACAGGGAAGCAAACGCCCGCAAAATCGCGGTTGCGGCCATCAAATTCGGCGATCTGATCAATTTCCGCGCGAAGGACTATAGCTTCGACCTTGAAAAATTCACGTCCTATGAGGGAAAAACGGGGTCGTTCATCCTGTACACGATTTCCAGAATCAATTCCGTGTTCAAAAAAGCGGGAGAAGTTGAGCTTCACGCGCCCTCTGAAATCTATACGGACAGTGAATATAATCTGATTCACATTCTCCTTTCAACGGGCGACAAGTTCCTGTCCGCCTACGAAGACAAAGCCCCGAATGTCATCGCCGAAAACGCCTTTGAAATTGCGTCGGCCTTTTCAAGCTTCTATGCGGAAAACAAGGCGCTTGCGGAAACGGATGAAAATAAGAAAAACGCGTGGCTGTATCTGATGAGCGCGACGAAGAAAATCCTATTAAAGCATTTGGACGCGCTGGGCATTGAAGCGGTCGAGAGGATGTAGAGACAGAAAAATACCCTGCGCTCCGTAAAATTACGGAGAACAGGGTGTTTTTTGTCTCTTAATTGAGCACATATTCGCCGGTAGCAAATTCTTCTCTCTTCTGAAGCCACTTGCCTTCCGTGAAATCCGGGATGGCTACGGGCATGCCGCCCATGGCGGCGGACTGCTCGGAGAGGGCGGTGATGACCATCCAGGTGGCGGTGTCGTAGGTATCGATCGGGGGGCATTCGTTTTTCTGAACGCTTTCGATGAAGGCGCGAAGAACCAGGTAGTCCATGCCGCCGTGACCGCCGCGAAGGCCGAATTCCTCATATTCCTTCCAGAGCGGGTGTTCGTATTCCTTCATATAGGGCTCGTCGCTTTCCCAGCTGTGCGTCCAGTGGTTGGGGTCGTTTACGGTTCTGCCGTCGATGTAAATGCCGCGGTTGTCTTCCTGCCAAATGCCCTTGGTGCCCTGCACGCGGCCGCCTCTGGAATAGGGGCGGGGGAGGGTGCAGTCGTGGGTCAGGACGATGGTTTCGCCGTTTGCGCACTTGATTAAGGTGGTCATGATGTCGCCCTGATTGACCTCGGCTTTTGCCAAGGGAGAATCCGCGCGGTTGGCTTCCAGCCACTCGTGCAGGCCTGCGGCTTTCGAGGCCATGGCGACCAGACTTACCATGCGGTTTCCGCGGTTGATGGACAGGTATTCGCAGATCGGGCCGAGCTCGTGAGTGGGGTAGAGCTCCGCGTTTCTCTGAAGAAAATGCCTCTGGCGGTAGTGGCGGTTGATATCGCCCATGCCGATCTCGTCTCTTAAATCGTGCTGATAGCCGCCCTGACAATGGACGAGCGTTCCGAAAACGCCCTGTTTGACCATGTTGAGAAGCGTCATTTCTTCTTTTCCGTAGCAGCAGTTTTCAAGCAGCATGCACTCGATGCCGGTTTCCTCTTTCGCGCGGACGAGCTTCCAGCATTCCTCGACTGAGGTCGCGCCGCCGACTTCGATGGCGACCTTTTTACCGCATTTCATGGCGGCTACGGCGATTTCAATGTGGGTTTCCCAGCTGGTGAACACGCAGACCGCGTCCACATCCTCGCGGCAGATGACCTTTTTATAATCGGTCTCGCCGTCGGGGCGATAGGGGCGATGCTTTTCGATCAGATCCTGACCGAGCTTCACGCGATCTTCGTATACGTCGCACACGCAGCTTACTTCTACGTCCGGCATCTGAATGAGCGTTTCTGTTTGTCCGCGTCCGCGTCCGCCAAGACCAATGATGCCGAGGCGAACAGTCGCGCCTTTTTCACCCATCTTCATTGAATGTTCCTCCCGATTTTTTTGGTGTAGTAATATTCTATTACATTTCCGCGTGTTTTGCAATCGGTTTTTTACGGGGAAATGCTGTATGCTCCAAGCGAAATCTCCGTGATCTTTCCTTTTGCATCCTTGACTTCCGCTTTAATTGTCACATTTGTCGTTCCGCTTGAGAGCATAAACTCTGCCGGCAGCTGATAAGCCGTTTGTATTTTAAACGACGCGCGGCCCTGCTCCACAAGCGTGATCTGATGTATATTTATGTCGCTCTCCTCGTCCGATTGATGGATAAAGAAAAACATGGAATCAAATTGGACGACAACGCCCGGAAGCGATTCGGACACAAACGCCTTTTTATCGCTTTTTGAGAAGGAAACGGTTTCGGACGGAAGGGGCGCGGCGTCCGATGCTGAAACGGGCGCAAAATCCGGCTTTTCCGGCTCGGGGGTACTGGTCGGCGCAGGCGTCGCAGTCGGCGAAGGCGTCGCAGTCGGCACGAGCGTCAAAGCGGGCGCGTCGGGCATTTGAAGCTCAGGCGTTTTTTGATGGTTATCCGTCATGGGGTCAATCAGCATGAGCGCTCCCAAGGCTTTTTCGTCCATCAGATATCGGTTGGGTTTATGGGCGTAAGAACCGTCCAGATAGAAAAGGGGCGTTTCCATTGTATAACCGGACGGAAACGTTGCGCGCAGACGCCATGCGCCGTTTTCGTTTGCAAGCCTGATATAGGTCTCGGCTGTTTTTGTGTTTTGAGCCGACCTTAGAAATTCGATGCCTTCGAGGATGTGAACGGCGGTTCCGGCCGCGCTGTTTTCGTGATTTCGGGGATAGACCGTGATTTTTCCGCTGGTTTTGTGATATTTAAAGGTAAGAGAGGCGATTTTCTTTGCACCCTCCGGGAGTGTAAAAGCGTATTCGCCGTTTTTATTCGCGATGGAGATTACGCTTCCGACAGAATAATGTATTTCCGATGCGCACTCGACCGTATCGCGTTTATCGGTCAGGCGCATAAGGAGCGTGACGATGGTATTGTCCGCGTTTTTATGTTGTGCGATGATTACGCGCGGGCCGTCTAAATGGGTGATTTCGATTGCGCCCGAGGCGTTGAAAATGCGTAAAACTGCGGAGGCGTTTTTCTTGAGATCGAGAAATTCAAGATCCACGGTTTCGAAATCTGTTTTCGGAACGATGTCGACATGGGTTTCGCCGGACTGGACCGAGATTCCGGCGTAATTACCGGTCTTGCTGTTTGCGTAGACGGCGTATTCGCTTTCGGCGCTCGGGCGCAGATCGATCATGCTTCCGTCGGGCAGCGCAATTTCAAGTTCGCCGCTGTTTTGCTCGTCATGGGAGGTCGCGACGAGATAGCTTGTGCCGTTATCAAGAACGTCCTCCGATTCAAGGGCGTAGATCGCGCCGTCGATGCGGAGGATATTTTGGAAGACGTCCGAGCACACGCGGCATGTGTATTTGACAAGTCCCAACTGGCTTTCAGTGGGCTTTACGAGAATTTCGCCGTCGTTTAAGCGGTGCGAGCCCTTATATGCCCAGTCGCACTCCTTGCAGTAGCGGATGTGCCATTTTTCGTCATACTGCTTCCAATCCCCGTAGTTGTGCTCAAGCTGAGGAATTTCGGCGGTTTCCACCTGGCCGCAGTCTGGGCAAGTGCGCTGCTGCATGCCGGCTTGACGACAGGTCGCCTTGCGCACGACGGCGTATTCGCTCCAGCGATGGTCGGGGTTTTTTTCACCCTCCGTGAAGGAATAGGTGTAGCTGCATACGGTGCAGTGGTAGTTTGTCACGGCGGGAGACAGGCAGGTGGCGGGCTTGAACTCGGAATTCAGATTGTGCGCGTCTGTATGCGCCGCTCCGCACAGAGAGCAGGACGCCGTGTGTCCGCTTTCGCCGTTATTGCTATATTCCCACGCGTGCTCGCATTCCTCGGCAAATGCCGGCAGTGCAGCCAGCGTAAAAAATATCAATATTATGGTAAGAAAGAAATGATTGCGTTTCAAGGAAACACCTCCTCGCCTCAACATATTACATGTTTAAAGCGAAAATGTCAAATATATTTCTCGATATTACGAAACTTTTATATATAGGATGAAAAAAACGCGTCCGGCATTATAAGGCCGGACGCGAGAAGAAGGGTTAAGCGTCAAAGAATTTCGCTTCCAGCATCGCGCACAGGGCGTGATAGACGGGCAGGTGGTTTTCCTGAACGTCGGCAGGGCAGGCGCCCGGAACGATGATGGAAACATCGGCGATTCCCTTAAGCGCGCCGCCGTTTCCGCCGGTCAGGGCGATGGTTTTCATGCCGATTTCCCTGGCGGTCAGCATGGCGTTTTTAACGTTTTCCGCGTTTCCGCTGGTGGAAATGCCGATCAGCACGTCGCCATGTCTTCCGTAGCCGAAGGTTTGCTGGGCATAGACGTAGGCTGCATCCTCGTCGTTTGCGAAGGCGGTTGAAAGCGCGTTGTGCCCGGTTAAGGCAATGGCGCAAAGCGCGCCCTGCAGATGGGAAAGAATGCTGGTCTGATCCTCGGTTACGCGCCTTTTCAGATAAAAGCCTTTCATAAGCTCTCCCACAATGTGCTCGCTGTCGGCGCAGCTTCCGCCGTTTCCGCATACGAGCAGCTTTCCGCCCGCGAGATAAGAGTCGCGGATCATGATGTAGGCGGACAGGAGAGATTCCTTCGCGCAATTCAGATGCGGATATTTTTTTGTGAGCGTATCAAGGTGGAAAAGCGCTTTTTGACTGGTTTCGCCGGTCTCCTTCATGGGGTCGACGTCAAGCGCGTAAAGCGCCGTCATGATTGCCGCATAATCGCCGAGCGATTCCTTGGTTTCAGCGGGCAGAACGGTCAGATTTTTGTGCGCGTGGAAAAGCGCTTCCTTTTTAAGCGCCCTTTCCATTGCGGGGCGGATGAACGCCTCCGCGCGCTGAAAAACGCTTCCGATGACGATTCTTTCGGGATTTAGGGTGTCGGTAAGTATAGAAAGCGCGTGCCCGAGCTTTTCACCGACGATGTCAAACAAGCTAAGCGCGTCCTTATCGCCTGCCTGCGCGTATTCGTTTAATATTCTTGCATCGGTTTTTTCGCAGCCGTCCAAAGCCCATTTGGGCGCTTTGCCGTTTTCGATTGCTTCCTTCGTCCATTCGTTTATGAATTTCTCAATGCCGCCGCCCGAGCACCAGCCTTCAAACGAGCCTATTTTTCCGTAGCCCTCCGGGCCGCATTCCGAAAGACGGATATGCCCGACTTCGCCCGCGAGATCGCCGGCGCCAGTCAAAAGGCGGCCGCCGGATATAATGCCCGCGCCCATGCCGGTTCCCATGGTGAGAAAAATCATGTCGCTTGCGCCGCGTCCCGCGCCCAATTTCCATTCGACCAGCGCGCATGCGTTTGCGTCGTTCTGAAGGAAGCAGGGCACGCCGAAGCGAGCCTTGAGAATATCCGTCAGAGGCACGTCGTCCCAGCCGGGCAGGTTCGGCGGTCTCATAATGCGCCCGGCTTTGGAATCGAGCGGGCCTCCGCAGCTTATGCCGATGGCTTCGACGTCGGCGCTTGAAAGCGCGTTTCGCCGAAGGATTACGTCTACGCCGTCCATAATGCGGGAAAGCATGTTGTCTTTCCCCTCGCCGGCGTTTGAAGGGAATTTGTATTTATCAATAAAATGAATACCTCCGTCCACACGCGCAAGCGATACGGCGCATTTGGTGCCGCCGATGTCTATGCCGATCAACGCCTTCATAAAAAAACTCCTTTTGTTTGTTTAAAAGGATTATACAGGATTTCGTGGAGAAATACAATACGACGCGCACATACGAATAAACGCGAAAAAATATCGTCTGCTGCCTTTAGGTTACAAGAAAACAGCAGACGATGTGAAATTCTGTACAGCAGTATCCGATCAGCGGATGCTTGTGCCTGACATGTTGATGGATTCAAGCTCCAGCGCCCAGATCGACTCGGGCAATGCCGTGATTTGGGTGTTGGAGATGTTCAAGGATTTAAGCTTTGTGAGGTTTCCGATGTTTTCCGGAAGCTCAGTCAAAAGGGTGTTTCCAAGCGCCAGAGTTTCAAGGTTTGTAAGATTGCAGATTTCATCCGGAAGATGCGTAATCTGCGCATAGCCAAGCCCGATGTATTCCAGACTGGTCATATTGCCGATTTCCGGAGAAATGTAATTGATATTGTTCTTTCTCCAGTCGGCGCATTCCCATGCGTATAATTTTTTCAGTTTCTTAAGGGTATAGAAATCCTCCGGGAACGCAGTGCCGGTAAAGCCGCTGGAGTTGTTATGATCGATTAAAATTTCTTCAAGATTTCTCAGATAGCCGATGCCGGTAAGATCGCCGGGCGTGCCGTAGCTGGAGAAAATACGGAAACTGGTTATGGTGTCCAGCTCCGCTTGGGTAACATATTGTTCGATGGAGAATTTGCCCAATTGGTCGCGGATGTAGCAGGCAACGATCTCGTCCGGGAAAAGGTCCTTTAATTTTCCAACCTTATCATCGGAATTGGCGAGCGCGTTTTCCTTATTGAGCGCGCTGATTTCTGCATTGACGACAGCGAGTTCGTCAAGAATGGCCCTGCGCTTTTCCAAAAGGGAATCGAGCGAATGTTCTTCGCAAAGGCCCGTAATCGTGAACAAAAGCAGAATGGACAGAAGGTAAGCGATCAGTTTTTTCATGGAAAGAGTCTCCTTTCAGCGTGCTTTGGGTAACGACAGCATACACGATTTTGCCTTCGATGTCAACAAAGTATCGTGAATATCGGGATTTGTGCGTTCGTCCGGTTGACACAATGAGAATGAATATGATATAATCATCCGTGGAATCTACGATTATGAGAGGTCAAGGACAAAACGGATGGACGTGGACAGTTCAGGCGGTAACAGTCGATACTTTCACCTGAATAAAAGAATTCAATAGAGCAAAACCCGCCCCGGTAAAAAAGGGGGACAAGGGTCTTGCTTTTTTTGCATCTTTTAGGACCGCTCCGTCTGAATATCTCACAACGATCGTACTTTAGGAGGAATATCTTGGATACGCACATATGGGGTCAGCTTCTTCTGCAATTGGGCCTGATTCTTTTAAATGCTGTTTTCGCATGCGCGGAAATTGCGGTCATCTCGATGAATGATACGCGCATGGCGCAGCTGAGCGCGCAGGGAAACAAGCGCGCTAAGCGACTTGAAAAGCTTACGAGCCAGCCTGCGAAATTTCTTGCGACGATTCAGGTGGCCATCACGCTGTCGGGCTTTTTGGGCTCTGCGTTTGCGGCGGAAAACTTCTCCGACGCGCTGGTCGGATGGCTTGTTTCCGTGGGCGTGAAGCTTCCCGCGGCTACGCTGGACGCGATTGTCGTCGTTGTAATTACGCTGATTTTGAGCTACTTTACGCTTGTGTTCGGCGAGCTTGTGCCTAAGCGCGTCGCCATGAAGAATGCGGAAAAGCTGGCGCTGGGCGTCAGCGGCTTTGTGAATATAATTGCCAAGGTTTTCGCGCCGATTGTCGCGGTGCTCACCTTCTCTACAAATATAATTCTGCGCATGATGGGCATGAACCCGGATGAAGAGGACGAGGAGGTCAGCGAAGAAGAAATCCGCATGATGGTGGACGCCGGAAGCGAGAAGGGCGTAATCGACCCGGAGGAGCAGCAGATAATCAACAATGTTTTCGAATTTGACGATCTGCCTGTGAGCGAGTTTGTTACCCACAGAACCGAGGTTGAAATGCTGTGGAACGAGGAAGGCGATGAAGAATGGGAAAAAACCATCTTCGCAAGCACGCATTCGCTGTATCCCATTTGTGAAGAAAGCGCGGATCACATTATCGGTATTCTTCATGCGAGGGACTATTTCCGCTTAAAGGACAGAAGCCGCAAAAACGTGATGAAGTGTGCAGTAAAGCCGGCGTTTTTTGTGCCGGAGAGCATGCATGCAAACGTTCTGTTCCGCCAGATGAAAAAGACCAGAAACCGCCTTGCCGTGGTTCTGGACGAATACGGCGGAATGCTCGGCATTATCACCATCAACGATGTGCTTGAACAGCTGGTGGGCGATTTTGACGAGGACGAAAGCGCGGTGAAGGTGGAGAGCGAGATCGAAAAAATCGGCGAAAACCAATGGCGCATCAAGGGCGCCTGCGATATGGTAACCGTCGCGCAGGAAATCGGAAAAGCCCTGCCCGTTGAAGACAGCGACACCTTCGGAAGCTTCGTGTTTGCCGAATACGGTTTTATTCCCGAGGATGGCACGCAATTTGAAGTGGAAACAAACGGTCTTCACATAAAGGTCGTCGAGGTATCCGAGCACAGAATGGAAAACGCCATTGTTACTTTGATGGAAGAGACGGAAGAAGAATAAACATAATGAAGCGCCCGGACTTGCTCCGAGCGCGTCAGACCATCAACAAACCTCTGGGTGAGGCATGGAGAGGGAGCGCACTCCCTCTCCATTTTCAATCGATTTTGGCGGCATGCACGGCAAAATCGCGCGTTTTCACAAAGCGCAGCGACTGAAAACGCTTCCCCTTTCCGATCCCCGCCCGGAAATTCCGAAGAATTTCAGGGGATCGGCCCCTCTCATCAAAAAAGGTACTTTTTTGATGACTTGAAGGGGCTGTTGCACAACAGCCCTGAGAAAAAACAGAGCTTTCAAC